>JBFMDH010000028.1 GCA_040754075.1 Acidobacteriota bacterium | reverse complement strand
TGAACAGTTTCTGGAGATGATTATTTCAAAGTTAGCTCTGGAGCCAAGTTTGATAAAAAATCATCCTGAATACGATTCGTTACGAAATTATGCGGTTATTGCCGCTTAGTTTTGTCCGAACCATTGATCATGAAGAAATTAAGAAATTAGCTAGTGATCAGGTTATCGGCATTTTAACCTTGTTTTAATTTATCTAAATTTTCTGCCCACGCTACGAACAATGAAAATCATAATTCCCCTTTCACTTTGCTTAATCCTCGTTTGCGCGCAGGTCATCGCGTCCAATCAAAAATCAGCCGCGCCGTTTTATGAAGCGGAAATTATTTTCCCGCTCGAACACTGGCACAATCACGCCTCGTGCATCGTTGAATGTCCGAACGGCGATTTGCTGGTTTGCTGGTTTCACGGTTCGGGCGAACGCACCGCCGATGATGTCAAAATCGAAGGCGCAAGGCTTCGCAAAGGCGCGCGCGCGTGGAGTCCGCGATTTACTATGGCAGACACGCCAGGCTACCCCGATACCAACTGCACCATGTTCATTGACCCGATGCGGCGTTTGTGGCTGTTGTACCCGACCATCCTCGCCAATCAGTGGGAAACCGCTTTGATGAAATACAAAATTGCCAGCGATTATCAAAGAGACGGCGTGCCGCGCTGGATAGTCAACGAAGTCCTGCACATCACGCCCGGCGCGGAATTCGAGCAAACCGTCAACGCATTCCTCAACGATTTTGAACCGCAAATCAATGCGTTTCCCGAACTGTTGCAAAAGCGCGCGCGCGACCTCGCCAGCGAAACCCGCAAACACGCCGCTGATAAATATTTTCGTCGAATGGGCTGGATGACGCGGGCGCACCCTTTCGTTTTGGATGGCAAGCGGCTCATTGTGCCGCTCTATTCCGACGGCTTTTCATTTTCACTGATGGCAATCACTGACGATTGGGGCGCGACCTGGAAGACCAGCACGCCGCTTGTCGGACTTGGCAACATTCAACCGAGCATCGTCAAAAAACGCGACGGGTCGCTCTATACATTGATGCGCGATAACGGTCCCGCGCCAAAACGTCTGCATCAGGCGACCTCAACCGACGAAGGTATGACGTGGAGCAAAGTCACAGATTCGGATATTCCCAATCCCGGCGCGGGCGCAGAAATCATCACTCTGCGTAATGGACATTGGGCGTTGATTTATAACGACACGGAAATCGGTCGCCATAGCCTCGCAGTTGCCATCTCCGATGATGAAGGCAAGACCTGGAAATGGAAACGCCATCTCGAATACGACGCGCCGGGCGCAGAAGCGGGCGCTTATCATTACCCATCCATCATTCAAGCCCGCGACGGTTCACTACATGCTTCGTACAGTTATCACCTCAACAAAAAAGATATTGGTAACGACAGCGACGGCAAACCCGCGAGAAAGACCATCAAACACGCGCACTTTAACGAAGCCTGGGTATTGGCAGGCGACGAGAAGTAAGAAGGGGAGAAGGGGAGAAAGGGACAATCGTACTGTTTTACTTTCTCCCAGATGGTAAAACCCAAGAGGTTGGATTGTTAATCATCGTGACTAAAATAGCGATTATCTCGTCATAAACTTTGAATAAAGAAACGGCTGTAGCTCTTTCCAAGTAGTCACAGCGCACAGCAAATTCAAGCCAAGTTTGTGTTTCGGCAGACTCTGCTTCTGAATCGTTCAATTTACTGACAAACGCTGCTTCATATCTTCGTTTTCTCCACGCCTCGGCAAGGTTAGCGCAAACAGAGCGTGATGCTCTACGGATTTGATCGGTTAAAGAATAGGTTTCTTCTTTTGGGAATTTTTTACTTATTTCAAAAATCCTCATAAAAGCTTCAAATGCTTTTTTGTAAACATCCAAATCCTGATGCCGGATAATTTTTTCACTCATTAATTGCGCCTCATAACTTTCAAAGTGAATTCCCCCCCTTCTCCCCTTCTCCCTTTCTCCCCTTCTCCCTTTCTCCCCTTCTCATTTCCCGTGTCGCGCTTTCCAGGCTTGCACGTACTTTGCCGCTTTGGGATTGGCTTCGTTCCATTTCGGCTCTTGCGGATTGTTGGCAATGGTCAACACGGCAAATGCGATGGTGCGATTGATTTTTGCCATGTTGTCGAAATCCACTTTATCCCAGTGGTCGCTGACTTTGTGATAGTCGGGGAAAATATAAGCGACGCTCACGGTATGCGCGGGAACGCCCTGGTCGGCTAAAGCTTGATTATCGCTTGCGCCGAAAAAGCGGTCGCTATTGACCGGGTGTTTAAAAATTTTCACACCGGTCGCTTCACCGGCTTTCTGCAAAAGGGTTCCGACTTCGGAAAAATCGAATCCGGTCACCGCAGCCGCGCTCACTTGCGCGCCTTCGGTGTCGTCTGTACGTCCGACATGTTCCAAATTTATATTGGCAACCGTTTTTTCAATCGGGAAAATCGGATGCGCGCCATAATAACGCGAACCCACAAGCCCGCGTTCTTCACCGAAAAAAGTCATAAATACCAAAGTGCGTTTCGGGCGCGTTTTCATCGCAGCGAATGCCGATGCAAGCTCTATCACCGACACCGTACCGCTGCCATCATCATTTGCGCCATTGAAAATTTTGTCGCCTTCGAGATTCGCGCGAATGCCTAAATGGTCGTAATGCGCGGTGATTAAAACATAAGTGTCTTTAAGCAGAGGGTCAGCGCCGCGCAGAATGCCGATAACATTGCGAACTTTGGTTGGTCCTTCGGTCGTGGGCGTGGCGTTCGGATTTCGCGCTTTCAGCAATTCATTCCAATCGGCGGTCTGGAAATAGCCGTCATCGCCTGCGGGTTCAAGCCCGGCGCGACGAAATTGTGCGGCGATGTATTCGGCGGCAAGGTCAAGCCCGCGCGAAGGCGTGCCGCGACCTTCGAGTAAATCCGATGCGATAAACGACAGATGTCCGCGCAAAGAGTTTGCGGAAATCTGATTCATCAGGCTTTGCGCATCAGGCGCTATTTTAGTTTTTTGCCGTGCCGCTTGTTGTGCGGCAACCGGCGCAATCGTCAAAGTGATGATGATGACAATGGCAAAGAATGTTTTAGTACGTGAATAAACGTGCATTCGCTGGTTAGCCTCCAAAATTTGTCTTGCTGGATTCCTAAAGTTTACTTGAAGAAAATATCGACGTAATCGGTGACCTGGTCGCAAGGGTTGTCCATCTCCTGCATGCGCCAGTAGCGGCGATTGCCTTTGATGGCAAAGGTCAACTCGCCTTCGCGTTTGCAGATTTCGCCTTGGTTGATGTGGCTGACGCGCATTTCCACTGTGCCGGTGAATTTGAATTCGCTTGCCGTGACTTCGGTAATCACGCCACGCATCTTGAGGTAATCGCTGCCCTTTCGCGCTTTCTGTTCGCCGGTGATGAATAAGCTGCCGCGTTTTTCGCTGACAATCGCTTTGCCGAAATAATCCCAGCTAATCCACTGCAAAGAGAAGCGGTGCGTGCCGAGCAGCATCTGTTTCGCCTTGGCGCTTTTGACAACGGTTTTCGGTACATCTTGCGCGAAGGCGCTCAGGCAAATACCGGTTAAGAACAACAGGATTGAGAAAAATATTTTTAAACGATTCATGGCGGTCTCCGCCGATTGCATACGTTGCAACCGGAATTGAAGTTTGACCGGATTATCTACCGGCAGGATTTTCGCCGTAAAATTTCCAATTGGTTTTATAATCGCGCGCCAGTTTCACGTTCATCAAACTGGCTCTCACCATTTCAATCGGCATACTGTTGTTTTTCAAAATCGCATCGTGAAATTGTCGATTGGTCAGCTTGTTCGTTTCCACCAACTCTTTTCTGAGCGATTTGATTTGCATGCCGCCGAGCAAATATGCCGCCTGATAAAGCGGTCCGTATTCGCCTGCAAACGACCGGCGCACTTCCGCTGTCGCATTGTCGAGTTCATGCCCGACACGCTTGACCAGCAAATTAACGCATTCCTGCGGCGTCATCTTTTCGAGATGGAAACTGAGCGAAAAAATAATTCGCGCGCATCTGTGCATACGCCAGAACAGCATGCCGATTTTATTTTCCGGCGTTTTCGCAAACCCTCTATCCCACAAAATCAACTCCCAGTAAAGCGCCCACCCCTCGCCCCAGAACGGCGTTCCAAAAATACTGCGATAGGGTTTGTAACGGTCGCGCATAAAGCCTTGCAGGTGATGCCCGGGAATCAATTCGTGATGCACGGTGGCACGCGAAAAATGAATATTGTTGCCGCGCATACTCATCATCTTGGCTTCGTGCGCCATAGTATTGGTCGGATAGGAAACCTGAATCATTTCGCCGCCCAGGAAAAACGGACTGACGAGTTGGCGTTCGGGCGTCATCATTTCCATGCGCCAGGTCTCTTTGGCAAGCGGCGGCACGGTGACGAGGTCATTTTTTTCAACATAGTCAATCGCTTCGAGCGCCAGTTGCTTGACCAGTTCGGGTTGTTTGCCGGGTTCAACATATAAGGTCTTTACATGTTCCAGAGCTTTGTGCCAATCGTCGCCGTAACCGAGTTCGCGCGAAGCTTTTTTCATTTCATTTTCGCACCAGTCCAATTCTTTATTGGCGATGGCGATTAACTCTTCGGGAGTGTAAGGAACCATTTCGTATTCGAGTTCGCTCATCAAGGCTTCGCGTCCGATAGGGTCGCCGATAATCGTTTCTTTGTCATCGGCTTTGACGCCCACCACTTTTTCGCGCAGGAAACCCGCGTACTCTTCGATTGATTTATCAAGTTGTTTGTAAGGTTCCGCGACCCACCAGGTAAACATCGGGTCGTAGCCGTTGTGAAAAGTAAACCAGTTTTTCAAAGTATTGCGCAGTGCCGCAAGCGTCACCGCAGCGCGATTGGCGACTGTCTTTTTCACCGGGATGTTTTCTTTATTGGCTTTGATTGCGGCATCAATCGTCTTACGTTTTTCGACGACCTGTTTTTGCAGGTCAGTAAACAGCGCAGCCGTCTTTTGACCGTTGACCGGTTCAAGGCGGCGACGCGCATCTTCGAGCGCCATAATCGTCGCGCCGAAGGGAATGAGCGATTCGATTTCGGCAAATTGTTTGACGCGAATATCGACCTGACGCAGTTCGTGTTCGAGATGATTTTTAAAGAGCACATAATCGACTTTGCCGTCCTGACTCATGGCGTCGAAATTCTGACGAGCGATTTCGGCAAGCCAGTCGGTATAAAATTTGGTCATCTTGGCGCGTCGGGCTTCGGAGTTTTGCACATTGTAGAAGCGATTGAGGCTGCTGCGGTCATCCGCGTAGCGTTCAATCAGCGGGCGCATTTCACTATTTGAAGTATCGTAATCATTGGCGACAGGCGCGGCAGGGTTTGCGGCTTTATGGTTTTTGCCATCCGCAGCCAGAACTTTTGCAGTCATCATCGTTGATGATGAAACCATCATCGCAATCATCAACAGTACAAAGACCAAACGAATTCGCGGTTTATTCATGGTGAATCCCTCTCGAAAAAGGATGTTTGGGAAAACCCTTCCACTGATAGTTGAAGCGGTGAAAAGAAACAGATGCAAGATACCGAACAAACCCCGTTTCCGTCGAGTCAACACGCTGTTTTGCGCGAAAGTTTTTGCTATAGTTTTTCCCCTGACGCAGTGATTTTTTAGAAAAGGGTTGAAAAACGGTTAAAAGCTCTGCGGAGCTTGGGTTTATCACGCCGGGAAATAATTTGAGTATCACAAAAGATGTCATCATCATTGGCGGCGGCGCGGCGGGATTGTTTTGCGCCATCGAAGCGGGTAAACGCCGTCGCCGGGTGTTAGTCGTCGAACATAACCCTGTAGTCGGCAAAAAGATTTTGATTTCCGGCGGCGGGCGTTGCAATTTCACCAACCTCTACACCGCGCCGAAAAATTATCTCTCCGCTAATCCGCATTTTTGCAAATCGGCACTGGCGCGCTACACCCCGCAGGATTTCATCGCGCTGGTCGAAAAACACCGCATCGCTTATCACGAAAAGAAACTCGGACAATTATTTTGCGACGGCAGCGCCCAGCAAATTATCAATATGCTCCTGGATGAATGCCGCTTTGCCGGTGTCGAAATCGGTGTGGGCTGTCGCGTCACTGGCGTAGAAAAATCCGCCCATTCGTTTATCATCGAAACCTCGCAAGGTCGCGTTGAAAGCGCGTCGCTGGTCATCGCTTCAGGGGGACTGTCGATTCCCAAAATCGGCGCAAGCGATTTCGGCTATCGCCTCGCCCGCCAGTTCGGACTCGCAATTCAAGCGACGCGCCCGGCGCTTGTGCCACTCACCTTCGCGCCGCAAAAACTCGAAGCCTTGATGAATCTGAGCGGCGTATCGGTTGATGCCATCGCGCGTTGTAACGCCGCCGAATTTCGCGAAAATCTGTTGCTCACGCATCGGGGACTCAGCGGTCCCGCGATTTTGCAAATCTCTTCCTACTGGCAACCGGGCGACACAATTGAAATCAACCTGCTGCCCGAACTCGATGCCGAAAGCCTGTTACTGGATGCGCGAACCAGCGACCTTCATCTGGTCAATCTGCTCTCGGAACATTTGCCGCGTCGTTTTGCGCAAATGTGGTGCGAGCAATTCGCGCCGTCGCGCGCGATGCGAACTTATTCAAACGACGAACTCACAGCCATCGCGGGGAAACTCGCGCACTGGCAACTCACGCCGGACGGAACCGAAGGTTATAAAAAAGCCGAAGTCACAGCAGGTGGCGTTGACACTCGTATGCTTTCATCGAAAACCATGGAAGCGCGTGAGGTTGCCGGGCTTTATTTCATCGGCGAGGTCGTGGATGTCACAGGGCAACTGGGCGGATACAATTTTCAATGGGCGTGGGCATCGGGTTTTGCCGCAGGGCAGCACGTTTGATGACCTGAAATAAAAGTTTTGAACTCAAGGCTGATAGCAGAGTAAAATCTGCTTGGTTTCAGCAGCCAGACGCTAGAATTTTTCGGCAATCTTAATCAGGCAGTTTCAGCAACGTGGTGAATTGGTTATGCGACACCGATTCATGTTTCTCTTTTCATTTTTACTGGTCGCGCCATTTGCCTTCGCAGCAAAACCGGCGGCAGGGTGGAAACCTGTCACCCCCGAAGATTTGCGCCTCACTGCCAAAGACCTGGGCGATGCGGAAGCCGACGCCGCGATTCTTTTCCGCGAAGGCGTGCTCAATGACGATGACAACCAGGGCACCAGTCTTCGCCTCTACATCCGCATCAAAATTTTCAATGACCGGGGGCGGCGTTTTGCAGACATTGAATTGCCTTACAAAAAAGAACTCGGAAAAATCACTGACGTCAGCGCCCGCACCATCAAACCCGATGGCACGATTATCGAAGTCGCCGACCGCGATATTTTCGATAAGTTGATTTTCAAAAGCAGCACGCGCACCGAACGCGCCAAAGTTTTCACTCTATCGGGCGTCGAACCCGGCACGATTATCGAATACCGCTATCGCCAAACTTACCCACAGGGCTTTCGCTATTTTGCCTTCGATTTACAATCCGAACTGTTCATCAAACAACTCAGCTACACCATTCAAACGCCGTTTATGACCAATGCGGATGTGCGCTGGGTAACTTTCAATGTGAAGGATGAAAAACGCTTTCATCCCGCCTGGGACGGTGCCTTTAAAATCAATGTCGAAGATATTCACCCGTTCAAACGCGAGCCGATGATGCCACCGGAACTTGCTGTGAAGATGTGGGGCTGGCTCTACTATTCAACCGAACTCGAACAGAAACCCGAAAAATACTGGCGCGATTATGCGCGACGCATGTATTACCGCGCGCTCGGTGAAACCACGCCGAGCAAAGCGATTCGTCAGGTGGTGGCAAGCATCACCAATCCGACCGATAGCCCGCAAGATAAACTCGCCAAGCTTTACAAGTATGTGCAAAACGAAATCCGCAACCTTGGCGATAAAGACAAAGCCGATGACGCAGACCCGGAAGGCGCAGAAAGCAGTGAAGACTTTAAGAAGAACGATACCGCCGATGACACCTTGAAACGCCGGTATGGCACGCCGCGCGAAATCAATCGGTTGTTTGTGGCAATGGCGCGAGCCGCAGGATTTGAGGCGCGCGTGATTGAACTCGTCACCCGCGACGAAAACCTTTTTCACCAATCGTTCACCGATGCCTTTCAATTCAATGGTGAAGCGGCAGTGATTATCAATCGCGACGGCGCTTTGCAATTTTTCGACGCCGGCACCGCATATTGTCCAGCGGGGTCGCTGGCGTGGGAAAAAGAAGCGGTGACGGCTCTGCTGTACGGCGATAAAGACTGGCGCTTTGTCGAAACTCCTGTAAGCGATGGCGAACGCAATAACGAAGACCGGAAATTGCGCGTCACGCCGTTTGCCGATGGTCGCGTCGAAGTGCAGGTTGAATCGAAAGTGACGGGTCTGAGGGCGCTTGAACTGCGCAACGAATTGCAGGGACTCACCCGCGAAGAACAGCGCAAGCGGATATTGTCGGCGGCGCGCGACCGTTTGCCGTCGGCGACGATTAACGAATCATCGGTGACGATTTCGGATGCCGTGAAACCGCCGAGCGCGTTAAGCGAAGCCTATCATCTCACCTTGCCGCAAGCCGCGACGGTGACGGAAAAGCGGTTGTTTTTAAAACCGGCATTGCTGACGCGGCGCGATGAAAATTTTTTACCATCAGCGACTCGCGCCAATAATTTGCGGTTTCATTTCGCCTGGTCAGAGAGCGAACAGGCGGTGATTGAAACGCCTGATGGTTACGAAATTGAACAGGTGCCCGAAGCCATCGAAGTTGACATCGGCGCGGCGCGTTACCAGGCGAAATTCACCCGCGCAGGCGACCACATCATTTACGAAAGAAAATTACTGGTAAACGGCATCAACTTCACGCCGAAACAATATGCGATTGTTAAAACTTTCTTCGACCGCGTCCATCAATCCGACCGCGCCTTGATTTCCTTCAAGCAGAAATGATGCGAATGAAATCCATTCCCGGTTTCACCGCGCTCGAATGAGCGACGAATTGTTTATCCCCCAGTGTTTTATGAATTGCCTTTCTTTTCCGCAATGAGGCGACACGCGGCAACCAACCATTGCTCCATAATGCCTCCGGCTCTTACAGATTGCCATTGGGTTTCGGGGGCAGGTTTTTCTACATCTAACGGTTTGCCTTTGCTATCGAACATCAGCGTCTCAAACACACGATATTTTCTCTCTTCGCAAATGAAATCTATGGTTTGAATCAGGCTCCGATATTTGAGAGTTTGCCCTTTCGATACCGGTTCAGATTTTGCAAGTTCAAGGCGAAACCGAACGCGCCCACTGAACGATGTGCTGAATGTTACGTTGGAAATATCAAGACTCACGATAGAATCTTCGTAAGTGGCAATGCGCTGCCATTTGGTTTTTTCCTGAGCTTGGACGAATGGCACCAATATGAAAAAGAGAAGTCCACCACCTATTAATCGCATTCTGCTACCCTCGGAATCGAAATTCTATGCTGTCCAATTTTGAATTGGCTTTGGCTGCGGTAAATTCGCTTTTAGCTGTACTCGCGTACAATGCGAAATCAGGTTGGGCTGGACAGGCAAATGATAATGGAATTTCGTATGACGAACAAAATCAATTTCCTGGTTAGCGGGTTTGCTATTGCGAGCAACATCTATTTCATATTCTTCCTGGACTATTCTTGTTCATACATTCAGCCTAATCATCATCCCGGTCGCGTTTCGTTTTGCCAGCCGCCGGGTTAGCATCTTGATTCGCTCTTCCTTCACCTTCGCGTCGGTGTTCCGCTTCATCAGCATTGCCGCTACGATGGCAGTTCACGCAGTTCTCATAGTTGCGAATTCCTTCTTCCAGGTGCTCGGCGGCGATATTTGCCGGTGTGTGTTCGTGACAACCATAGCAGGTGTATTCGGAAAAACTTTTGGTATTCACATGACAGGTGTTGCACGTTGAAGGGTGATTGCCATCAAATCGAAAGTAAGCGGTATGCTCGAAGGTCGCGCCGCGCCAGTTCGTCGTCGAATGGCATTTCGCGCAGTCATCACCAATCTGTTGGTGTAAAGGGTCAGCGGGTTTGTTTTTCTGGTGGCAGAAAACACAACTGTTCTGCCCTGCCAGCCGTTGATGATCGAAAGAGACAACGCGCCAGCCGGTCGTTTGATGACACACCACACATTGAGCGCCAACCTGTTGATGCAGGCTGTCGGCGGGCTTTTGCATTTGGTGGCAGGAAGCGCAGTTATTCTTTGCGGCTTCCTTCAAGAAGTTGTGTTTAAACTTCTCTGTCGCTCGCTTTCCCCTTGCGCTCGTGTGAAGGGTGTGGCAACCCGTGCAATCGGAATTTGCGAGGCTTTGATGGAAAAGCGATTTCCCGGCGCGCGCGAGCGCAACGCCGGTAGTGGTGATGCGCCCGATGTCGGCGGGCTTATGACAAAATATACATTTTTCCGCAGTCGCTCCCTGTAGCGGGGTGTGACAGGCAAGACAATCCTTATTCAATCGCTGATGCGCGTTTGACAGAACTCCCGGTTTGATTGCCCAGTTTGGATAGGCAAAAATAAAGGCGAGCGAAAAGACCAGCGTGCTGATGATTGCAATTAACGATTTCATTTTACCACCGCCAAAACAGCAGGATTGCCAGAATGTGCAGAATTGCCAGGGTCGCAAATATCGTCGTAATCGGGATATGAAAAGCGCGCCAGTTCTTCATCAAATCAACGGAGATACTGTCAAGAAACAGGCGCTTTTCAATCTCTTCCATGCCGATGCCCTGCTGGCGCAAGGCTTCCTGCCGCCACCTCAGTTTTTCCCTCGCCTCTTTGAGGAGAAATTTGCCTGTGAAGCCGCTCGCCACCACCACAAGCATCAACACAATAGCCAGCCAGGGCAGAACCGCGTTGAAATGCACGCCCGCATGGACGAGGATCAGGAGCACGCCCGCCCAACTCAAATACTCGTGGACATCGAGCAAAGTTTTGGGCGAGCCAACTTGCAGGATTTTGCGCTTGCGCATCGAGTAGGCAAACGAGCAGATGATGAACGCTGTGCC
Source organism: Acidobacteriota bacterium (assembly GCA_040754075.1). Classification (NCBI taxonomy): domain Bacteria; kingdom Pseudomonadati; phylum Acidobacteriota; species Acidobacteriota bacterium. The sequence goes on along the minus strand of JBFMDH010000028.1, from coordinate 89,910 downwards.
GAGGATGCCGAAATAGCGCCCTATCCAGGACAGGTTCGCGCGGTGCAAGACAAAATCCAGCGCGATTGCTGAAGCTACCAGCAAGACATACCCGGAGAACAGAGGAAGGACCCGTTTGACAAACAGAGAGTGCCGCATACTTTTTAAATCTCCTGCATGGCGACTGACTAACTTTTCTCAAGCCGAAAATCAGTCATCGTCATCACCATGTTTCGCCTCGCCCTTTTGAGCAGGCGGCGCTTCATTGGTGTTCGCTTGCGCGTTGCCGCCGTTGGTTGTGACCATTGCCCGCACGCCCAACTCATGAACCAAACGCCCGCCCTGATGCGCCGTGTTAGCCAGAACCAGCGCGCCCGCAAGGTAAAACACCAGAAAGGCGATGTTGAGAATCATTGAACTGGCGCGTCCCAGATTCTTTTTTAGTAGCGCGGGCAGAAAAAGCATGGCGGCGAAGATGATGGTCAACGCAGTGAAAGTCGTCCGCGTGGTTTCTGCCAGTTCTTCGTGCTGTTCGAGCACGTTTTCGACGTTCACCATGCGCTCGGCAAGTTCGCCCGCCGCCTCACCCGTAGATGTCGCAACGAACACGGCAATGGTGCCGATGATCATCAGCACCAGGGCGGAAAGAAAGAACCCTTTACTATACTTTGAAAGCGTCAGACCGAGGATGATCAAGATCGGCGCAATCAGCAGGAGCGCGATGGGAAAATGTACAATTAACGGATGCAGTCCATCCCAACTGGGAATCGGTGGAAATACGTTCATAATTTACCTCCAGAACAGATGAGAGAATTTGTTTAACCGGTCACATCCCGCTTTTTATCGGTCTTCACCTTGAACGATAAAGACCGATGAAAAGCAGGCAGCGACCAGGTTGTCATCAGCTTACCAGTTCAAATTGCTCGCGTGGCGAAAAGCAAGAGGGACACTTCTCGAAGTCCGGATCGGTCGTGGTGAAACCGCACACCGGACAGACATAGAATCCTTTCGCTGGCGTTTTCCAGGAAGCCAGTTCGGCACGCGCTTCGGAATAAAGTCTGGCATGTTCGGCTTCCGCAGACCTCGCAAGGTTAAATGTCCGAACTGCTTCTTTCAGGTTGTCTTCGCGAGCCTGCTTGAGAAATTCAGGATACATGGTGTCGCGCTCATAGGATTCACCTTCGACGGCGGCTTTGAGATTCTCGGCAGTAGAGTTCACTTCGGGCGTTTTGATGTCCGCTTTCGGTGTGCCGCCGAGTTCGTTAATCACCTTTGCATGATTGTTGGCGTGAATCTCTTCGGCGCGGGCTGCCGCCCGGAAGAGACTCGCAGCTTTGGCATATCCTTCGGCATCCGCTTTTTTCGCAAACGCCAGATAACGAGTGCGAGCATTGCTTTCGCCGTTATACGCGGCAAGCAGATTCTCCATCGTTTTCGATTTACTTCCCGCGACCGCCTCCGGCGCGCTGACTTTTTTATCTGCTGCGACCTTTGCAGAGCACCCCGTATAAAGGGCTGCGACCAAAGCAAGCAGCAGCAGTCCGAGAGTTCTTTGGCTGTATGACATCGGCACAATGTTCATTAAGAAACCTCCTGATAATAATCGTGCGTCAACTTGAGCTGACGCTTTACCATTTGGCAATGGCTGTGCCTTGGTTGGAAAAAGCGCGCGCGGTTTGTTTACAGGATTTAGCGAAGTGATGATTGAAAGGCGACGGTTAGGCTGTCAAAAAATTCGGACAACCAACCGGTCATCTGTCAAAAAACTTGAACGGAAATCAGGAAGCCGACGAGAGACAGTTATCAGGAATCTGTGAGGGCATATTTTTTCATCTTGTAGGCGAGGTCGCTGCGCGAGATGCCCAAACTCCGCGCCGCTTCGGCTTGAACGCCATTGGCTTCTTTTAAAGCTCGCGCAATCAATTCGCGCTCGGTGTTCTCAAGCATTGCCCGCATATCGAAACTTGCAGGCAAGGATGCCATCCAGCGCTGCAAAAGATCAGCCGATGGTTTCTCCGCATCTTCGCTTACAGGCGGGCTGCCTGTGGGATTGATGACAAAATCATCAGAGGCAAGTTCCGCGCCTTTCGCAAGAATGCAGGCGCGTTCAATCAGATTGCGAAGCTCTCTGATGTTGCCCGGAAAATCATAATGCGCCAACCTTTCGATTGCTTCATCACTGATGCGGCGAAACGGAATCTTCAAATCGCGGGCTACCTGTTTCATCAAATGTCCGATCAGCACCGGTATATCTTCGGGACGTTCGCGCAGTGGCGGAATTTCAATTGGCACGACTGCCAGGCGATAATAGAGGTCTTCGCGAAACCAGCCTTCCTTGACGCGCTGCTGCAAGTTTCGATGGGTGGCAACGATGATTCGCACATCCACTTTTCTAGGAGTTGTCGCCCCGACGCGCAAGACTTGCCCGTCGGTCAACACTCTTAACAGTTTCGCTTGCAGCGGCAGCGACATCTCTCCGGCTTCATCAAGAAAAAGCGTTCCGCGATGGGCGGCTTCAAACAACCCTTGACGCGCGCGGTCTGCTCCGGTAAACGCGCCGCGTTCGTGTCCGAAGAGTTCGCTTTCGAGAAGCGATTCGGGAAACGCTGCGCAATTGACTGCGATAAAGGGCGCGGCGGCGCGATGGCTGCCTTTGTGAATCGCCCTTGCCACAAGCTCTTTGCCGGTTCCCGTCTCTCCGGTGATGAGCGCAGTCGCGTCGGTCGGAGCCACCCGCGCAATCCTCTCTTTTACTTCATGAATAGCGGCGCTGTTACCAAGGATGTCGTCGTCGAAAGAGAGCCGTTTGACTTCGCCTTTCAACCGTTCATTTTCGCGCAGCAATTCGGCGCGTTCGGAGGCGCGTCGAACAACGGCGCGGACGACTTCGGGAACAAAAGGCTTGGCAATGAAATCGAAAGCGCCCTGCTTCATCGCTTCGACGGCAAGCTCGACCGTCGCAAACGCCGTCAACATCACAACAGGCATATCGGGGTCGGCTTCTTTAGCGGCGGCAAGAACCGCCAAGCCATCTCCGTCCGGCATCTTCTGATCGGTGATGACCAGATCGAGCGGCGTGGATTTGAGGAGCGCCAGAGCTTGTCTTGCGCCTTCCGCTTCCGTAATGGCATGACCATCCTCTTGCAGGATGACCGATAAAATACGTCGCATGTGCGACTCATCATCAACGATTAGAATGCGCGCCATTGGATACTCCGCCAGGTTTCGATGAAGAGAGCCGCGCGGCGTCTGGAATGGCGAGAAGAAATCGCACACGTCCGGTCTCGTTGATAGCCAGCGAAAGCTCGCCGCCGTGAGCGCGGGCGATGTTGCGCGCTATTGCCAGACCCAGTCCAGTCCCTTCGGGTTTGGTTGTAAAAAACGGCTCGAATATCCGCGCCTGAACTTCACTGCCGACCTCTGTGCCGGAGTTTTCCACGTAGATATTCAATTCATGGTTTGAGCCAGCGCGCGCGCCAATTATCACGTTGCCATTTTGCGGCGTCGCTTCGGTTGCGTTCAATGCCAGATTGAGCAGCGCCTGCTGAATCTGAAAATCATCAATCGTTGCCATCAAATCAACCGGGCAATCAACCTCCAGGTGAATGGAGGCTTTGGCGGCGCGGGCTTTCACAAGGCTGGCAATGTAGTGAAGCGTCGTTCCCACCGACACAGGCTTGCGTTGTGGCTCTTTGACGCGGGCGTAAGCCAGAAAATCGGTGGTCAATTTTTCAAGTCGCGTGGCTTCCTGTCCGGCGATCTCGAACATCTCTTCGCGCAGGTTGTGATTGGCGCTCGGTTGCCTTGCCATAGCAAGCGAGCTTGAAATCATCGCTACAGGATTGCGGATTTCGTGCGCTATGGCGCTCGATAATCGTCCCACTGCCGCGAGTTTTTCTTCGGCGACAAGCAGGTCTTTGGTGCGATGAAGTTCCGCGAGACTGCGCTTGAGGGCAGCTTGTTCATGGCGCAGGTAACCGACCAGCAACCGGACGACGAGCGCAATCACGATAAAAATAAGCGCCACCGTCGCGGCTTCAAAATACTCTGAGATGTCGGTGGGAGGACGCCTTTTGAAATACAACCAGACCTGCAAAAAGGTGAGCGAAACGGCGACCGCGACAACGCCGAAGGTTCCCACAATCCCGAACCGGAAAGCCGCCGAGATAATCGGCAGCACCATCAGCACCCAGTAGTGACTATCGGCGAGACCTCCGAGATTGGAAGCCAGAAAAGCAAACGCCAGATTAATTAAGATTGAAAATTGCGAATAAGCATTTGCGACTCGCGCAGACAGCGGGGCTTTCAGACTTTGCAGCCAGAATAACTCAAAGACCTGTGAAAGAAATCGCGCGGTCAAGACCAGAAGAAGAAGTTTTGAAGGCGCTCCAAGTAAGGAAAAGAACAGAATGTGAACCAGGAAAAGCGAGGCGAGCACCGCAAGATTCAATAAGATGAGAGAGGACTCTTGCTTTCTGAACACTTCAAAATCGGACAAATGGCTGGCGATGGAACGCAAGGAAAACAGGCTCAAAGATTTGATGCGACTGCGCAACGTCATAACAAAATCTCCGTATCGGGCGAGAGGGATGTTTGCAACTGTAGTTGATAAAATGATTTTGCCAAATCGCAACTACAAAGGTTATCCCCGAAGTCAAATATGATACACCAATTGATGACCATTTGAACCTGCTATCAGTTTGGGTAAAAAGCCGGTAAGAAAATTCGCATAAACGTCGCGGTGTTCACGAATTTGGCAAGTGAATTAACTTCAGATTACTTCCACGCGATGCGAAAGATGAAAGCCTGTGAAACCAGATTGTTGGAGACCTGGTTAAAATTGAAGCATTACGCGCTTTTGCCGAAAGCCGGCGGGCGTTTTTCAATAAATGCCTGCAAGCCTTCCCGGGTGTCCGGGTGGTGAAGCAACATCTCAAGGCACAACGCATCGGCAGCGTTAAATCCTTCGGCGAAATTTTTATCCAAGCCTTGCCGTATGGCGCGTTTCGTTAGCTTCACCGCATCCGGGCTGAGCGCGGTTAATTTTTTAGTGACGGCTTCCACTTCACTTTCCAAATCGCTATCGGCAACCACACGATTAACCAGTCCCAGGCGTTTTGCATCACGCGCTGTAATCGCATCGCCAATGAGCAGCAATTCAAAAGCTTTTTTTGCGCCGCACAATTTCGGGAGCAAAGCTGCGGCAACCGGCGGCAAGGTCGCAAGTTTGATTTCCGGCTGTCCCAGTTTGACGCTTTCGGCGGCAATCACCAGATCGCAAAAGAGCGCAACTTCACAGCCGCCGCCTAACGCTACGCCATTGAGCGCCGCTAAGGTCGGAGCCGCTATCTCAGACAATAAATCAAAAGTACGATGAAACGTTGCAAGCATCTCTCTGGCTTTATCCGGCAGATGCTCCGCGACATCAACGCCCGCCGAAAACGCTTTGCCGTTTCCGGTAATGATGAGCAATTTGAGCGCGCGGTTATCAAGCACCGCTTCAAGCGCGTGATTGATTTCATTCAACATCTCGATGTTGAGAACATTAAGCGGCGGACGATTAAACGTCAATTTCACCACCCCATCGGTGTTGGTTATGAGCATGTTTTGGTATTTTTCGGTCATGGTTTATCAAACTCCAGTAGCGCTTCACAACACCATTTACTGAGATTGAGCAAACGGTCTATGACCGCGTTGTTCGCTAAAGCTCAACTCATTGCTTATCAAATTTCTACAGGCGCAAATCGCGCAGTGAAGTGGCGCAGGTAAGGCGCTTGCTTGATGATGCGATAACCTGGAATCGCTTCGCGTCGCCTGTGAACTTCGAGTATCGCTTCAATCACATAATCAATGTGGCTTTGCGTATAGACGCGATGCGGAATTGCCAGACGCACCAATTCCATCGCCGCAGGTTTTTCTTCACCGGTTTCGGCATCGGTCTCTGCGTGCATCACCGAACCGATTTCGCAGGCGCGAATCCCCGCTTCACGATAGAGTTCAACCGCCAGCGCCTGCCCCGGATAGGCAAGCGGCGACAGATGCGCGAGCATCGCTTTCGCATCAATGTAAATCGCATGACCGCCGGGCGGTTGCACAATCGGCACGCCCGCTTCCGTTAAATGTTGTCCGAGGTATTGAATCGAAGCAAAGCGATAGTTGAGATAATCTTCGTGCAGAACTTCTTCGAGACCAACAGCAATCGCTTCCAAATCACGCCCCGCAAGCCCGCCATAAGTCGGAAAGCCTTCGGTTAAAATCAACAAATCTTTTTCCTGCTGCGCCAGTCGCTCGTCGTTGGCGCATAAAAAACCGCCGATGTTCACCAAGCCGTCTTTTTTGGCGGACATGGTGCAGCCGTCGGCATAGGAAAACATTTCGCGGGCAATCTCTAAAACGGATTTATCCGCGTATCCCGGCTCGCGCAATTTGATGAAGTAAGCATTTTCGGCAAACCGGCAGGCATCAATGTAGAGCGGAATGTGATGTCGCGAACAAATGGCTTTCACGTCGCGCAGATTCGCCATCGAAACCGGTTGTCCGCCGCCCGAATTATTGGTCACGGTCATCATTACCAGCGGAATGCGCGAAGCGCCGACGCGATTGATTAAACGTTCGAGCGCCGCCGTATCCATATTGCCTTTGAAGGGATGATAGACCGCCGGTTGATAAAATTCGGCTATCGGCAAATCAACCGCTTCGCCGCCGACATATTCCACATTGGCTCTGGTGGTATCGAAATGCGTGTTGTTGGGAACCACAGAGCCGGGTTTGCACATCACCGAAAAGAGTATGCGTTCGGCGGCGCGACCCTGATGCGTGGGAATCACCTGTTTGAAACCGAAGATGTTTTGCACGACGGATTCAAAGCGATAGAAACTGGCGCTTCCGGCGTAAGACTCATCGCCACGCATCAACGCAGACCATTGCGCGGCGCTCATTGCCGCCGTGCCGCTATCGGTCAGTAAATCAATGATGACATTTTCGGCGTGAACTAAAAACAGGTTATACCACGAGGCTTTTAAAATGCTTTCGCGTTCATCACGCGAAGTCATTTTGATGGGTTCGACGACTTTGACTTTAAATGGTTCAATGATGGTTTTCATAAATATTGCTGCGGCTATCTTGCCCAATCCTTTTCTAATTCTTTGGCAAGCTGTTCGTACCTGGCATAGGCATCTGCGCCAAAACGTGACGCCACTTCTGCAAAATCTTTATTGAGCGAATTGAGCGCATCGTTACTGAGCACGTTTCCCGAGATTTTGAACAGCACATTGTCTTCTTTGTAAATGTGAACGCTGAGCAGTTCGAGGTATTGCCGAGCCGCCGTGACGAAATCATTTGCCGCGCCGGCGTTTCCGTCAGCATAACTTTGCGCCGCTTGATGCATCTCGGCAACCAACTGCCGCCCGAGTTGATGTTCATAGAGCATTACGCCAATGGGTCCGCCCTGGCGCGGCACGCCGTATTCTTCAAGCGTCGGAAAGAGATGTTGCTCTTCTTTTTCGTGATGAAAGCGGTCGGCAAAGGTGCGGATGAAATCAACAATTTCGCTTAGCGGCTGGGCAGGAATTGTTTCTCCGCGCTCGATTCTCAAACAGATACCGTCAAGCGCGCGCAACACGCATTCGATGATGCGATGTTCGCGGCTAAGAATTTCCATTGGTGTGGTCATGGTTTACTCGCTTTCGTGTATAGATGGTTTGGTAATCGCGCTGCATTACCAACCGGCAATCATCGCAATCTTCGTCGGACTCAATGAGGCGCACAGGTTCTGCAAACACCTCGAAGCCCAGTTGCCGGTAAAGCGCGATGACTTCTGCGGCGCGCGCGGCGTCGGCAACAAAGCGGCGTTGCCAGCCTTCGCTTGCCAGTTCCGCTTCACGAGGATTTTCGTGACTCACGCGCCGACTCTCACGCTCAAGCAAAATCAGTTTCAGGTTTTGTTGGTCGCTATCCATCATTTTCCGTTTCGCGCAATTTCCGCAATCGTTGATGCCCTAAAATCGCCGCGCCCAGCGCCGCTGTAAATTGCACCATATCGCCTTCGGGCACATTGACTTCAGCCTGCAATTGTTCGCGCACGACCCGCGCCATGGTTTCAAAACGCAGAATGCCGCCAATCAAGGTGTATTCGGGCTGCATCTGCACGCGCTTCATCAACTGCACGGAACGATCCACAAGCGAAGCAATCGCGCCGTGCATAATATCTGCGGGGGCGCTGCCGAGTGATAGTTGATTGATGACTTCCGATTCTGCAAACACCGCGCAAACGCCTGAAATCGGCACCGCCGTTTTTGAAGTCGCCACCAGCGGTCCAATCTCTGCGGTCGAAAATCCCATATAACGCGCGGTCTTTTCTAAAAATGCGCCGGTTCCGGCGGCGCATTTATCGTTCAAGCGAAATGATTTCACCTTGGCGGTGTCATCCAAACGGCTGGCTTTCATGGTTTGCCCGCCAACATCCAAAATCGTGCGGGTGTTGGGAAACAAGCAGGTCGCGCCGCGCGCGCTCGCCGTCAGGTCTGTGACCGCAACATCGCAAAATGAAACCAGGTGACGCCCAAAACCTGTGGCGACCACATAATCGATATCGCTTTCCTGCAAACCGGCTTGCGCTAAAGCTTCGTCAAACATACGCCGCGCGGTCTCCGCCAGTTTGAAGCCCGTGTTCGTCAAAGCGCGACTCATCACCTGATTTTCGCTGCTTAAAATCAACGCTTTCGTATAAGTCGAACCTATATCAATACCGGCTGTGAATGTCATCGCTTTGCCTCCGCTATTGCCGACGGGGCGCGTTTGAGTCGTATGTGGTCAAGAGCAAAGAGCGCCGCTCCCAATGCGCCCATAAAATGCGAATCGTCGCTGACGTTCACCGTCAAACCCAAGCCTTTGTTGAGCGTTTCAATCATGCCGATGTTGCGCGTCACGCCGCCCGTGAAAGTGATTTCCTCTTCAATGCCGACCCGTCGCAACAGACCAATCGAACGTGAAGCAATGGATTGATGAACGCCGAGCAGAATGTCTGCAATCTTTTTGCCTTTGCCAAGCCACGACAAAACTTCCGACTCGGCAAAGACCGTGCACGTGGTGCTGATACGCACGGGATGTTCGGCTGTGAGCGCGACGCTGCCGAGGTCATTTAACGGAATGTCGAGCGCCGCTGCTGCTGCGCCTAAAAATCTGCCGGTTCCCGCCGCGCATTTATCGTTCATGCAAAAATCAATAATCTCGCCCGTCAAACTGACGCGAATGGCTTTGGTATCCTGTCCGCCCATATCGAGCACCGTGCGTGTGCGCGGAAACATCTCGACAGCGCCGCGCCCGTGACAACTGATTTCCGTCACCTGGGCGTTGCCAAAGGTCACGCGATAACGCCCATAGCCGGTGCCAATGACATACTCGACCTCTTCTTCCTGAATCCCGGCGTTGGCAAGCGCCTCAGCAAAAGCGTCTTCGGCAGCCAACACGACATTCGCGCCGGTGCTTATCAAAGCGCGCCCGACAATCTCTGCGCTTTCGTTGATGATGACGGCTTTGGTTTGCGTGGAGCCGACATCCACGCCTGCTACATAAGCCATAAGGTTTTCCTCTAAAGGTTCATCTGCAAGCTGCGGCGCGACGCGCTGCCAAGCCTTCAAAAAAAGCGTCAACGCGATTCTTGAGTTGCGCTTCGGATACCACACGCCGATCCATCATGTCCGATTCAATGAATAAACTCGGCACATCGCGCGCCGCCATCAAAGCGCGGCGATTATCCGCAAGCCCCGTTGACACCGTGCGACAACTTTTAATCGGGTGATAGATGATGCCGTCGATGTGATAGGCGTCGAGCATTTGTGTGAGCGCCTGTTCCTGATAAAACATACTGTCCATCGCATCGCGGACGCTGATGAGCAAGCCTTCCGCGAGGCTTTCAAGCGGCTGTTGCAAATCGTATTCAAACCCTAAATTGGCGCCGCCTGCGGCAAACCAGAGATAGGTCGAATTAACAAACGCCCCGCCCCATTCGGTGAACAGTTCATTGAAGCGGCGGAAAATCGGATAGCACGGAACGCCGACAAAAATCAGCCGGTACTTCTCTTCGGTGAGTGTGCCAATGCCGCGCGCCGCTTTGTACTGCATCTCTTCGACGAGTTCCTCGAAATACTTCGCGCCTTCCACAGTGCCGCGCAATCCATTGGCTACCCCCAGATAAATCGTGCCGTCGGTGAGCGCGTTAAACAGCGCCGGGCGATGTTGATTCAATTCCAAGACCCGTTTCCAACTGCGATTCAGGGCATTGGCATAGCGCATGGCTTGGCGCAATTTATCAATGTCAAAGTTGATGCCGGTGACTTCTTCGCACAGCTTGATTAACTCTTTGATTTGCGCCAGCACATAGGCGCGGTCATTTTCAAAATCGGTGTTGCCCGCCCAGGTTTGCCCGCCAGCCTCGCGTGTGCCGGGAATGTCGAGCGTAAAAACCGGAACGTCGTACATACGCTCCCAGATTTCCGCCCATTTGATATAGGTATTGCAGGCGTTCGTGAGCACAGCGATTGATGGTTTCGGGATGCGCCCCATCGGATGCTCGCCGCCTTTGAGTTGCACGGCGACATCGGCTTTCACATAACCGCAAATGTCTGGCGAGTAACCGTAATCTTCGGCTTGATTGAGATAGTCATGGGCGACGCGGCGCACGGCGGTTTGCAACGAATTGATTTCGGGAAAGACAATGGGCAGGTCGAAAACCCGGAGCAGTTCCGCGAGGCTGCCCATCACAAACACATATGCAGCGCGTTTGTCTTGACCTGCAACTTCGGTTAAATCATCGAACCATTCGCGGAACAGTCGCGCCCCTTCATTGTTGCCGCGCCCGACGATGGTTGGTTGAACATCATTCATGGTTGTCCTTCGCGTGACCTTTAGTTGAAGAGAATATTTTCAACGAAGGTCTCCAGTTGAATTTCCAAATGATCGAAACTCGTCATGTTTTCTTCAAATTCGCTGACGAAATAAGGAATGCCGGCTTCGTCGAGCGCGCGCGTGTAGGTCACCTGTTCTTCGAGTCCCGGTTCGCACATTTTTGCCGCCGTGATAATCGCCGCATCGGCACGCGCCCGGCGAATGCGTTCAAGCAACATCTTCTCTTTGGGCTTGCGCAAATCATGTTGCACAGGGCTATAAGAAGATTTTTCCAGATAACTTTCAGCGAGATTGAAAAGCGGATTCCCTGCGGTCGGCACGTCTTCCAAAATCCAGCGCGCCCCGATGAGCAAATCGTCATCCACGACGTAACACGAACGAGCGATAGCGCGAATCAAATCAAGCGGCGGTTGTTCGCAAAAACCGCCTTCAAAAACCACACGCACTTTGTCCTGCGGTTTGGCTTTGCGATTTTGCATCATCGGCAAAACGGTTCGCAATAATTCGTTATATTCTTCGCGTGGAATGAGTCCGCTGATTGCCACTAACACATAAGCTTCATCGGCTGAAAGCAAATGCGGGGTTTCGCGTTTGATGGCATAAAGGTCGCGCAACAATTTTCGACTCTGATTATAAAGCGCCAGCGAGCAGCGCAAATCTTCATCGGTGATTTTTGTATCGGCGACCGTTTCGATGGCGCGTTTCAAGCGGTCATATTCGCCATGCAGATAGGTGGCGGCGTGCGCTGAATTGGCATTTTGCGGCAGGTAAAGAATCTGGCAGGGGTAAGAACTATTGCGTCCCCAAATCGCCGCCAGGTTGCGCGCCGCATCGCAAATCGGATGAGTGACGAACATCTCCAGCGTGACGTGCTGGCTCAAGGCGAGTTCTAAAGAGGTTTTGATAATAGAGCAAAGATAAGAGCCAAAGCGTGAGTCGGCTTGTCCGGCTTCGACCGGCGAACCGCGAACTTTGAACGGCAACAAACCGGCGGCGTGCGCAATCTCTTCGGGGAAATAGACCTGAAAGTGACCTAAAACTTTGCCGCCCGCGTCGCGCCAGCGGCGCACCGTCGGAAAGCTGGTGTCTTCGAGCAACTCCCGACACTCAAACAGAATTTCATCAAGCGGCTTGTTCAGCCACTCATTAAACACTCGCGGTTTCATCAACGCCTCGCTTGTTTTGTAAAAGCGGTCACCAGGAAAGTTCCAAATCTCACTTACAGGCGAAAGAGTTATGTGGAATTCTCAATTGCTGACCGTTGTTTTATCCAACCATATTCAACCCGCCGTTGACGCTGATAGCTTGCCCTGTGATGTAGCTTGCCGCGCGCGATGCTAAAAAGAGCACCATCGGCGCAATCTCTTCGGGTCGCCCCAGACGTTTAAGCGGAATGTAGCCGACTATTGAACTCAGTATCTTGGCGGTGAATTCGTCTTCGCGCATCTCTTCGATGAGCGGCGTTTCCACCAGTCCCGGACAAACGGCATTGACGCGAATATTGTCGCGCGCATGTTCACGAGCGAGGGTTTTAGAAAAGGCGATGATGGCAGCTTTCGCAGAAGCATAAACGGCTTCACCAAATGAACCGACGCGAGCCGTATCCGAACTGATATTAACAATGCGCCCTTGTTTTCGTTCTGCCATGTGCGGCAAAACGGCGTAACAGGTATTTAAAACGCCGCGAAAGTTTATTGCGATAACTCGCTCCCATAAATCGGGGGTGGTCTTCAAAAAAGGCGTCAGCTTATCCCACCCTGCGCTGTTGACCAGAACATCGATTTTGCCAAACTCTTGTAAGGCAACCTGACAGAGATTCCGGGTGTCTGCAAGATTCGTCACATCCGCGCGCACCGCTTTGACTTTGCGCCCGGTCTGCTCAGAAATTTCGTGAGCCGTGGCTTGCGCGACTTCTATACGAAAATCGCCGATGCAGACATCCGCGCCCGCTTCGGCAAAGGCTTGCACGATGGCGCGACCAATACCGCGCGCGCCGCCCGTCACAATGACGGATTCACCATTAAAATCGAGTAAGTTCATTTGCTTAATCCCCTGAAACTGGCTCCGGTAGCCGGTTTTGTGTCGCTTTACGCGAGTTTGAAAAGTTCAATGGCATTCTCGCGCAGCAGTTTGCGTTTGACTTCTTCTTTCAATCCCAGTTCATCGAGTTGCGCGAGCGTCTCTTTCCACGGCAACCCATTCGTTCCCCAGACCGAGCGGTCGCGTCCCAGACGGCTGCTGATGAATTGAATGATTTGCGGCGACAGATATTTCGGCGACCAGGCATCAACCCCGAACCAGACGTTTTCCCACTTGTAACAAACCGAAATCAGTTCATCGACCCAGGGCCAACCCGTATGCGCGCCAACGATTTTCAAATTCGGAAAGTCGCAGGCGATGCGGTCGAGATGAATCGGTCGCCCGCAATCACTCGGCATGGCTTCAAGCACATGACCGACCTGCATGGAAACCGGCACATCCAACTCTTCGCACTTCGCATAAAGGGGATACATCTTGCGGTCGTCGAGCGGAATATCGAATCCATAAATATGCACATAGACGCCTTTGAAATCGTATTTGGTGACCGCCAGTTCGATTTCGCGGAGGCTCTCTTTGATGCGAAACGGATTGTAGCCTGCCAGACCGACAAAGCGTTTCGGGTATTTTTGGGTGTACTGCAACACATCTTCCAACTGCGTATCCATGTACATCCACTTGCGCCAGTACGACCACATTTTGCACTGGGTAATGAAAACCCGTTCGACATTCGCTTCGTCCATGAGTTGCAGCATGGTTTCGATGCTTTCATAACGTGGCAATCCGCCGATGGCTTTTTCCATGCGGCAAATGAGTTCGCCCTCTTTGGCTGTGTCCCACTGCTGCATAAATTCGCGGGTGGCGACGTAATACATGAAATCTATTGCGCCTGTTTTTTCCGGCATTTCTCTAACCTCTTGATGAAGACGATGACAAATTTATCGGTTATATTCCTTGCGTATAACTTTCTCCACTTATCTATAGTTCAGGTTTGAATTATTCCGGGCAATAATCAGAAGGCATCATTTTTATGGGTAAAATGTAGAGAGAAAGTTGCAAGAGAGCGGAAAGCGCGATGGCAACGGATAGCCGATAAACCTGTGGCGATAAAACGGCGCGCCCGATTCATCCCTCTTGAGCGACAGTAACTCAACTCGGAGGCAGGGGCGCGCCGTTTATCTGAATTACTCTATGCGGAAGACGAAAGCCTGTGACGCGATGCTGTCGGGGTTGATAATGACGACTTGATGATTGCCCGCAGCAAGCGGATAACGTTTCAAAACGAAAATGCCGTCATTCAATTTCGCATTGACTTGCGCGCCATCAACCAAAACGATTGCCGCCGCGTCAAAGCGTTCGCCGAATATCTGCAACATCCGTTTCGCGGGTTTGTATTTAGTTCGCGTAATCAGCGCAATCGAATTCGGGTCAATCACTTGAATTCGCAAACTCGTCGTAATGATTTCCGGTTTCTGGTCGCGCACACTGATGACCATATCGAATGTGCCTACGCTTGTCGGCGTGCCGGTGATCAGTCCGGTGTTGGCATTCAAAGATAACCCTACGGGCAAACCGCCTTGCGTAAAGTTCCAGGTGTAGGGCGCGACGCCGCCCGTCACCTTCACCAGATAAGAAAACGCCACACCTTTCATGACTTCAAAACTCGCGGAAGTTTTTTCAAGCGCGAGTGGCACATTGACGATATTGATAACGAAATCTTTTCGCGCGGTGCGCGAACCCGTATCGCGTACTTCAATCGTAAAATTAAAAGTGCCGGTGGCGGTCGCGGCTCCCGTCAGCGCACCGGTCGCGGCATTGAGCGTCAATCCTTCCGGCAAAGCGCCCGCAACAATCGCCCACGTGTAGGGCGCTTGCCCACCGGTTGCTGCAAATTGCGTATTGTAATTTGCGCGCACCAGCGTATTCGTCGGCAAGGTTGTGGTCGTCAGTTCAAGCGGCGGCGGGTTGACGGTAATGCTTAAAGATTTTTGTGCAGTGAGCGATTGCGAATCGCGCACCTGCACAACGAACAGAAAATTGCCAACGCTTGTCGGCGTGCCCGACAACATACCGGTCGTTGGATTAAGCGTGATGCCTGTGGGCACACTGCCGCTGGCAATGCCCCAACTGTAAGGCGCAGCGCCGCCGGTTGCGGTAAGCGGCGCGTTAAAACTCACACCCGTGGTTGCGGTTGGAAATGACGCCGTGGTGATGTCAAGTCCTACGGCTCTCACATTGATGGTGATTTGCTTTTGCGCAGTGCGCGAAGCGGCGTCTGTCACTTGCGCGGTGAAGGTCGCGCCGCCAATCGCGCTCGGCGTTCCGGCAATCAAGCCAGTCGTTGTGTTCAAAGATAACCCTGCGGGTAAACTTCCCGAAACGATTGACCAGGTGTAAGGCGTTTGTCCGCCGGTCGCCGCGAGTTGTTGATTGAACGACGCGCCAACGGTCGCATCATATGACGACAAACTTGTAATCGAAGGCGGGTTGCTTGCGCCAATGACGGTGATTTGCAAATTAGTAGAGAGTTGCCCGAACGCGCCAACGCCTTCCTGATAGAGTTGCCATTGAAAATTGTAGGTGCCGCCCTGTTGTGGCGCGCGCGCCGTAAAGGTGATGTCGAGTTGCCTGCCTGCTTCAACGCGAAAGCCGATGAGCGAAATGCTATCGCCGCCCCAGGTGGTATTGCCCGCGGGGTTCATCGCCGCGAGTCTGCAACCGTTGAAGCCATCCCAAGCCTCAGTGCCTGTGTTGTTCCATTTGAGATTGGCGCTGAAGGTCTGTCCTGCCTGTACGGTGGTTGCAACATTTTGCGAAACGAATTGCGCATTGTATGCCGATTGTTCGGCAGCAATGACCAGCGTAAAAGACTTTTCGGCGGTCGCCTGTGTTGCATCAATGACGCGCACCGTGAAGGTAAAACTCCCGCTTGCAAGCGGCGTCCCGCGAATCAGTCCGCTTGGCAACAACACGAAACCGCCTGGCAAACTGCCGGAACCCGCAACCAGGCTCCAGTTGAAATTCGGAACCCCGCCGCCCGCCATCAAGGTGTATTCATAAGTTGTGCCGATGTAAGCATCGGGCAGAGCTTCGGTGAAAATTCTCAGTTGACTGCCCACCGTTCCGTCAGCCGGATAGATGAATCGCATACCGGCTTTGTCATCGTCTTTTACGGTGGCGCATCGCCCATCGAAATGCGCTGTGCCAGCCATGGTCGCCGCAGGGTCTTGCGAATGTCCGAGTCCCAAGGTGTGTCCGAGTTCATGCGTGGCGATTTCCTGAATGTTGCAATGATTGTCGTAGCTACAGGCTGAATAGGGATTGAATGAAATGTGCCCCTGATAAATTTGCGCAAACGTCACACCGTTGACCAGACGTGTGCGACTGGTATCCCAGTTGATGCTGCCAAGCGCGATGATGGTGGCGCAGTCGGGCGTTTGCGCAAAAGCATTGTCACAGTTATTAAACACCATCGTATTGCCTGTGCCGTGCGGGTAACAATCGCTTGTCGTGCCAGCGTAAGTGACGCGAATTGCCGAACCGGAAATGCTCGACCAGGCATTCATCGATGCGACGATGTCATCAACGACTTGCGGATTGGGCGCGCCGTCAAGGTTGACGGTAAAACTGATGGCTTGATTGCTGTCGGGTTCAAACCACCGTGAAGGTTGCGAAGCGCGCAGGAAACGAAATTGCGGTTGAATGCCGCCGCGCGATTTTTGCCTGGCGTATTCGGCAGGCTCTGTGACAATCGGTTGGTTGCGAAAATAGGTTTCTTCAAACTGCGCGAAGCGTTCGCTTGTCAGTTCAACTTTTTCGCGCACCATCGCGGTGTATTGCGCAAGTTCCATGCGTTCGGTGATTTCACCGGGCGCGGTTTGCGAATTTAACACCACAACATTTTCATCGGGGGCGGCACGCGAGACAAAGAGTTTGTTTGTGGCTTCATCTGCGATGATGTTGTATTTGCCGAGGAACATATCGTACACGCGGAGGCTGCCGTCGCTTCTGGTC
This sequence comes from Acidobacteriota bacterium, assembly GCA_040754075.1. Taxonomy (NCBI): domain Bacteria; kingdom Pseudomonadati; phylum Acidobacteriota; species Acidobacteriota bacterium. The sequence continues at coordinate 72,975 of JBFMDH010000028.1, read as the reverse complement.
GTCAAATAAACCAGCACCTGTTCATCAGGGGTAAATTGCGGCGTGCCCCAGGTCACACTGCCGAGACTGCCGTACTGGCCGCCTTCTTCTTTGATAACGATTTTACGGGTTGTGAACTGACCTTTTAAAACTTCCTGAATGCGCAGGGTGATGTAGGTATAAATGCGTTGGTTATCCATCGCGCATTCAACGGCGAGGATTTTGCCGCGAACGATGGCGCGCGCGCCGAGCGCCAGTTCTTCGTCTCTGGGAATTCTCACCGTGGTGGCAAACGCAGACGACGCAGTAAGTAAAATGGCAATGAATAAAATGGCTCGAAATCCGCAAACACCAGACAGACGTTTCATAAAGCCTCCGCTTGGGCGGGCAAACTGACATTTCAGGGGTGTTGAATAAGGCTATTCCTGCAATGTGTGTAAACAGTCGGATTTCGTGGGGAAAATCTAACTTTGGGACTTATCCTGCGGCGTCAACTGCAAGCGTTTTCATAAGCCGGATTTTTTTAGTTGTGGGAGTACGAGGCGCTTATGAAACGGCTTGCTTATTGCGGCAAAAAGCTTACTGCCTGATTTGAAGGTGTGTCAATCAAAGCGCGTTTTTATTGACTCTGCGACTTTCGACGTTTACCATAGGCTTGCTTCCAAGCCCCGCGACTTTGAAGACGCAACATCCCCAGAAAACGCCTATGAAACTTTCAGTAGTGATTCCTGTGTTTAATGAAAAGGCGACCATCGCTGCACTGGTCGAGCGCGTACAGGCGGTTGAGGTGCCGAAAGAAATTTTAATCATTGATGATTTTTCAACCGACGGCACGCGCGATATGCTGCCGCAACTCGAAAAACATTATGACAATGTGCGGGTATTTTATCAGTCGAAAAATTGCGGCAAAGGCGCAGCCTTGCGCGTCGGTTTTCAAAACGCGACGGGCGATTATGTCATCGTGCAGGATGCCGATTTGGAATACGACCCGGTCGAATATCCCATCTTGCTGAACCCGCTTATCGAAGACAAAGCTGATGTGGTTTACGGTTCGCGATTTTTGACAACCAGAGAGCGGCGCATTCTGTTTTTCTGGCATTCGGTGGGCAACCAGTTTCTCACCTTGCTCTCGAATATGTTTACCAATTTGAATCTCACGGATATGGAGACCTGTTATAAAGTGTTTCGCCGCGAAGTGATTCAATCGCTCAAACTGGAACAGAACCGTTTCGGCTTTGAGCCGGAAGTCACCGCCAAGATTGCCAAGATTAGAGGCTTGAGAATTTACGAAGTGGGCATTTCCTATCACGGGCGCACCTATGAAGAAGGCAAAAAAATCGGCTGGAAAGACGGCGTCAAAGCCCTGTGGTGCATTTTGAAATATGCGGTGAAAAATTAAAACGGTGTGATCGTTAATTTCTGGTTGAAAATTATCTCTGCAAATCAACATTCGCTTGTCACGCCCTGCAAAATTTTGTCACAATAAAATGGCTCTCAGAACAGAGTGTGCAATTCTCTGATGTCCCAGCCCGACAGGTGTTTCAGTCCGGTGACGGGCGCTCACAAGAGGTGGCGGTCTGGAACACTGTATTCATCTTCTCAAAGCAGCGTTGACCTCATGGATTTATCTGAAGTTGGAACCGTTAATCATCGAGCAAACGTAGCGCGAGCCATTCTCATCTGTTTTTTCGCTTCGGGTTTTAGCGGACTGGTCTATCAAGTCATCTGGGTGCGCGAACTCGTCCTCGTCTTCGGCGCAACCACTTTCGCAGTGAGCACCGTACTCACAGCCTTTATGGGCGGGCTTGCGCTTGGCAGTTATTATTTCGGACGGCGTTCGGAAATCGTTAAACACCCGCTCAAACTTTACGCCCTGCTTGAAATCGGCATCGGCATATACGGGCTTGCGGTGCCGTTTATCTTCGCTGCGCTTCCTTCAATCTATCAACCCATCTGGCGCATCCTGCAACTGTCGTTTTTCTTTTTAAGCATCGTGCGATTTTTATTCGCCGCGTCAGTGTTGATTGTACCGACCGCGCTGATGGGCGCGACCCTGCCGATTTTAGCGAGCTATTATGCGCGCGAACGCAGGCGCATCGGCTTGCACGTCGGCACCCTTTACACCTTGAACACCTTTGGCGCAGTGCTCGGCGCATCGGCAACCGGCTTTGTGCTTATTCCGGCGCTCGGGATGCGGATGGCGACGTTTATTGCCGCGGCAATCAACATCGCGCTCGGTTTTGTGGCGCTCAACTTTTCAAAACGCTACGAATCAACCGCAGAGACCGATTCGCAGGTTGCCATCGAAAAGGAAGCGGATACTCCCGCTGATGAAAAACCTAAAAATCAGTCGCGCAAAAAACGCCGCAACCCGAAATGGGCTACAGCAGCCCTTTTCGCGCCACAGTATTCCTCAACCGCGATTGTCATCGTGCTCGCGTCGTTTGCTTTGAGCGGATTTATCGCGCTTTGTTACGAAGTCATCTGGAGCCGCATTCTGGCTTTAATCATCGGCTCCTCGGTTTATGCCTTCAGCATTATGCTGGCGACCTTTTTGATTGGCTTGGCGCTTGGCGCGGCGATCATTTCGCGATTCGTTGACCGCATTAAAAATCATATCTTCGCTTTTGCGCTCATCGAACTCGGTGTCGGACTCACGTCATTTGCGGGCGCTTATTTGTTTAATGAACTGCCGTTCACCTTTGTTCGCCTGCATCACTCGTTTGCATCGTCTTCGATAGGGGTGTTGCTGTTGGCGCGGTTTTTAATTGCCGCGTCGGTGATGATTGTGCCCACCTTGCTGCTTGGCGCGCTCTTTCCATTGGTCGTCAAAATCGTTTCTTCAAATGAAAAATCAACCGGCAGGCTGGTGGGCAACGCTTATTCATCAAATACGCTTGGGTCAATCGCCGGGTCATTCGTAAGCGGCTTCATCATGATTCCGTCGCTTGGTCTGCTTGGCAGTTTAAAAGTCTGCATCGCCTTGAATTTCGTCATTGCCACGGCGCTCTTTTTCATTAAACGCCAATCGCCTTATACCAAACCCGGCGCATTGCGATTTGCCATTCCGCAACTTGCCGGCGTATTCACCTGCATCATGTTGATGGCGGCGGTCGCGCTTGCCGATTTGCCGTGGAATTCCGACATCATGTCGTCTGCCGTGTATCGTTACGCGCCTTCGATGAATAAATTCACCCGCGCCGATTTTCTGGAATATGTGAAAAAAGGTCAGGGCGAAACCATCTTTTACAAAGAAGGCATCACCGCGACGGTTGCGGTGCAACAAATCGGCAAAGACCGTGTGCTCAAGGTCAACGGCAAACCCGAAGCTTCAACCACCGGCGATATGCCAACCCAGGTATTGATTGGCGCGATGCCATTGTTGGTGCGCGATAAAACCGATGAAGTGTTATTGATAGGACTGGGAAGCGGCGTCACCCTCGGTTCCATCGAACAGTTCCCGATTCGACGGGTCACCTGTGTTGAACTCGAACCCGCCGTTGTTGAGGCATCCGAACAATTCAATGATGTGAACAATCGCCCGCTCGAAGATGAACGCCTGAGAATGATTTCCAATGACGGGCGCAATTTTATTTTTACGACCAGCGAAAAATTCGATGTCATCGTTTCCGAGCCGTCCAACCCCTGGCTGACAGGCATTGCCAATCTCTTCACGCTGGAGTATTTCAAACGCGGCGCAGACCGTTTAACCGATGACGGGGTGTTCTGTCAGTGGTTGCAGATTTATGAAATGCACCCGGAAGATGTAAAAACCCTGGTGGCGACTTTCAGAGCGGCATTTCCAAATGTCTATCTGTTTCGCGGCGCGGAAGGCGATTTGATGTTACTGGGCAGCAAGAGCGAAAAGAAGTTGGATTTGTCGGTCATCAATTCGCATTTTGAAAATCCGCAAATCGCCGCAGAACTCCGACGCATCAACACCATTGCCGTGAGCGATGTGATGTCGCGGTTTTATTTGGGCAGCGATGAAGTTGCCAAATTTTCGGCGGGCGCAAAAATCAACACCGATAACAATGCGTTGATTGAATTCAGCGCCCCGCGTCGCGTCGGCACTACCGAAGAGACAGTTGAAAAAAATGTCAAAGAATTACTCGCCTTTGCCGCTTCGCCTTTGAAATATGCCGAAGGCAGGCTTGATAAAAAAGACGATGCGTTTCTGGTTGAAACGACGCTTGGCGCGGTCAAGCGCGAAGACCGTGGACGCGCCGAACAACTGGTGAATTACGCGCTGGAGATTAATGAAACCGCCGAAGCGCGCAGCGTTCTCGGCGAATTGCGATTTGCGCGCGGCGATGAAAACGGCGCGATTGATGAATGGAAAGCGGCGCTGCAACTTGACCCCAATCATTTTTATTCGTTGGTCAATCTCGGCAAGTTTTATTTGACCAAACAGGATGCGCCGCGTTCTGCGCCTTATCTTGACCGGGCGCTGAAAAGCGATCCGTCAAATGCCCGCGCTCACCATTTGCGTGGTCTTGCCTTTCAAGCCTCCAATGACAATACCAGTGCGGTGATTGAATATCGTAAAGCGCTGCCGGATGTAAAATATGCGCGCAGCATTCCAACCTTCTATTTGAATTTTGGCACTGCGCTCACATCGCTTGGACTCTATCAGGAAGCGGCGGAGATGTTTGAACAATACACCAGACTTGCGCCTGCGGACGGCGAAGGCCATTTTCAACTCGGCGCGGCTTATGAAATTCTCGCCGAGCGTTCGCTTGATGACGCCTTGACGCGCAAAGCTGTTGCTTCGCTTAAACGCGCCCTGACGATTAACCCGCAGCATCCGATGTCGCATTATTATTTGAGCAAAGCTTATCGTCGCCTGGAAGAATTTGATTTGGCGGACGCTGAGTTTGAATTGTATGAACGTTACTTGCCGCGATAAATCAACCTAAAAAAAACAAACTACGGAATAAACGGAAAATTTTTGCAGTTTCTTTTTCCGTTTATTCCGTAATCTCTCTCCACCTTTAAAAAGTTAAACTTCCTTGATTGGGGTCGCCGCATCTTTTTCGGCTTCCTTCTTTTCATCGAAAAAGAGAAAGCGGAAACGTTGATACAGAAACGACACGGCAAGCAGGATGACGCCCAGCACTGTAAAGGAAATGATGCGATAGATTTTATCGAGCGCCGCGAGGTCTACGAAAAACACTTTGAGAATTGTCAGGCTCAATAAAATCAGCGCCATCATTCTCAATAACACCTGACGTTTTAAAATGCCGATGGTGAGCAACACGCCGCTATAGATTGTCCAGATGACCGACAGCGAAAGTTGTTGCATCAAGCGATAATCGCGCCAACTTTCGGAATCAAAATCCGGCGACGCGATAATGCGCTCGAAATAACCGAAGGCTTCAACACTCAGGGCAATCACCGCCAGCACGTTTGCCGCAATCACCAGTAAAGGAATAACCAGTCGTCGTTCGCTTTCGTCAATCGCTTGCGAATTTGAGTAGAGCCACGCGCCGATTGCCAAAGTCAGAATAACCAAGGCAAACGACGCAAAGGTTTGATTCACCAACAGCGTGTGCCAGTTGGCATCATAATAAATCGTTGCATCTCGTAATATTTTTATCGTCGTGATGGATAGCAATAAAAGCAACGCGGCATAACGAATCACTTTCACATTCCGCTTCACGCCAACAAATAAAGCCACCATTCCGTAAAACGACCAGAGCACGGCGAGCGTGAGTTGTTTGGTGTCATCCAGTATGCGCCAGTTATCGCTGATAACATCTGTGGCAAGGGTTGCGAGCGCCTTCTTTTGTTCAAAGTAGCTGCTGGCATCGAGGCTTAATAAAGTTATTGCGAAGAGGTTTGCGCCAAGCACATAAAGGTCATGGAAAAGCGACCGCTCGTCTTCGGCAATATGTTCGCCCAGACGCTTGAAAAATTGCACGCTGGCAATCAATGCCGCAATTAAAACTGCGGCTGACAAGGCGCGCGGATTCCAAAGCGGACGAAAGACTTTATCCGCTTGATAAGCGAAATCCGGCACATCTATAACTATCCAATGAAATGCCGCAATAACGAATAAAATCAGCGCTGCGTAAAGCGAGGTTTTATCTTTGACCCGTAAACCAACCCAGGTCATTATCGCGCCTTCAATCGCCCATGCCATAGTCACCCATTGCTGGTCGAATTGAATCGGCACGGCAAGCACTAAAAACAGAACCGCAAGCCCTGCGAAGGTGTAAATCAACAAGCGGTCTTCGTGGTCGCGTTTGTTGGTGAAATAGCCAAGCCCGCCATAAAACAGCGACATCAATACCGCAAAGCCGCCAAGATAAGCGTGATATTTGTTGCGGTGCGCCGATTCGTTCAACAAAGCGTAACTCAATCCGAAATAGGCAAGCGCGTTGGTAAACACCATCGCCAGGTCTAACCAACGGGTCGGATGATGATTGATGACGTTATAGAGAATCGCCAGCAACGCAAAAATCATGAAAAACAACGTGAGAAAGAAAAGTGTCGGCCATAACTTCGATGCGTCATACCACTCATTCATCCACGCCAGCACCAGGAGTCCCGTCGCGGCAAATGCCATATAGTTCAAACTGCGCCATTGTTTGGTGAATGCCAGAGCAAGCACGCCTGCATCCAGCAAAGCGATATAGCTAAATAGTCCGACTTCGTTATCAACGCCGGTCGAAAGCAAAATGGGCGTCAAAAATCCGCCGATTAAACCGAGCACGGCAATCAGCAAAGCGTTATAGCGCGCCGCGAGCACAGATGCGGCAATGGTGATGAAAGCCATCGTAGCGAAGACCACAGGTTGCGGAAACAGATTGTAGAGACGAAACGAAGCCCACGCCGTCAAATACAGAATCAAGATGCCGCCGCCCGTTAGCCCATAGGCATAGCCCGCATATTTTTTTCGCAGGCGTTCGCCCATCGCGAGAAAACCCACACCGATGACTGCGCCGGTCAACACGCGATAAAGCGGGGTAATCCAGCCTTTATCAAAAGCGTACTTTAAGAAAAAAGCGACAGCGAAAGTGATGGCGATGAGTCCGATGATTTGCAACCAACTGCCGCCAATGCGGGCTTCGAGTTCGCCGGTTTTTTTGTGCGCTTCGGGCTGCGGCGCATACTTGCCAAACGGTGGTTGAGCAGGTCTTGCCGTTTGCCATTGATTTGCCCCTTGCGGTCTTACAGGCGGCGCGACCGGTGGTGAAAATGGTTGTTGCGGTCTTGGCGGTTGAACCGGGGTTGCGCCTTGGCTCGCGGGTCTTGGCGGTTGTTCAACGGTTGGCATTGGCGCGGGCGGTTGATAACGTTCAGGCGACCGCTGTGGCTTTTGTAACGAATGTGTGAGGTCAGGCGTTACGCCAAGCCTTAGTTCAATTTGATAGATTCGCGCCAACTGATCGCGCAGCACGCGCTCCATATAATCCATTCGGGTGAGAACTTCCTGAAGCTGTTTTTGCATTGCGCCGTCATTGCGGCTTTGGTCGGAATGGTCTTCGGGCTGATTAATCGGCTTATCATCATCCATAAGGTCTCCTTGATTCGGTCGCCGATTCTAACACACGCTGGTTAGCGGCGTTAGATGACGGAATGCGAATTTGCGTCTGACCTGCGTTTAATATTTTCTTATTTGTCTGAGGGCTTCGTAAAGCACAATGCCAACGGAAGTGGCGAGATTGAGCGAGCGCACATTAGGGTTAGGCATGGGAATCGTCAAACATCTCTCCCAGTTCGCTTGCAATAAATCTTCGGGAAGTCCGCGGGTTTCGCGCCCGAAAATCAAACAATCGTTTGGTTGAAATTTGAAATCGCTATAACAATGTTCGCCTTTGGTTGAAAGATAGAGAAAGCGACTCGCGGGCAAGGCTTCATAGAGGGCTTCGAGGTGCAGGTGGCGATGGATTTCGACTTCGTCCCAGTAATCGAGTCCGGCGCGTTTGACGGCTTTGTCATCAATGCGAAATCCGAGTTTGCCTACGAGATGCAAAGGCGTGAAGGTCGCCGCGCAGAGCCTTGCAATATTGCCGGTATTCGGCGGAATCTCCGGCTCAATCAAGGCGACATGAAGTTGGGATTTCGTCATTGGTCATTCGTCCTTTGCCATTGGTTACTGGTCATCATTAGTTTAACTACGATTTAATTTTCTCAAGCGCGGCGCGGATGATTTTTTTGTGGTCGAAGGCGAGTTTCGGCAAACGATTGACCGGGTGCCAGGCGGCGTCTTTGGCATCGTCTGAACCTTGAACTTGCGGTTTGCTTTTCAGTTGTGCGGTGAAAGCAATGCTTACGGTATGACCGCGCGGGTCGCGTCCGGGGTCGCCGAATGCGCCAACCTGTATGAACCGGGCGCGGCGCAGACCGGTTTCTTCCACCAGTTCACGGGCGGCGGCAGTTTCGAGTGATTCATGCTCATCTACGAATCCGCCCGGCAGCGCCCAGAGGTCAGCGTATGGGTCGTGACGACGTTTGATGAGCAGCAGTTCTAAACCATTTTGTGATTCATGAAACAGGACAATATCGACGGTAACAGAGGGACGTGGATAATCGTAGCAATGCTGTTTTTTCATGCTACGGATTATCCACGAAAGGAGTCAGGAAAAATAGTCTTAGAAAGAGGGAAACTTGCTAAAATAAGCAAACTGCAAAAAGACGGCGACCAAACATAACAGGCACAGAATAACAATTGTATAATTCAGTTTGCTGAGTTCAGATGCCGCAGCATACAGCCCCTTTTCTTCATTTTTAAGCGATTCTGCATTAATCATCGGTCTCATCATTTCAAAAGTACCTCACTTGAAAATAAAAAGTGATGAGTCAGAAGGGCAAGCCTCGTGACTCGCCCTTTTGCTCCTCCGGGGGCTGCGTTTAGCAGAGAGGAGAATTCAATAAGCTATGACTTTGAGCCTTGCGCTTTCGAGGTTGTCGAAGGTGCATTGTTATTAATGGTTCGGCTCAATAAATGAATCTCCACACGACGATTCATTGCACGGCCCTCAACCGTAGTGTTATCAGCGACAGGACGAACTTTGCCAAACCCCAAAACGTGCATGCGATGCAGCGAGATATTATGGTGTTCGGCTAAATAGCGACGCACGCTTTCGGCGCGTTTCTGGGTCAGTTGATGATTATAGCTTTCAGAGCCTTGGGCATCGGCAAAGCCCTGAATTTCGAGAATAAAATTGTTGCGGTCTTTAATCTGCCCAGCCAGTTGATCGAGAGCTAACTGGGCTTCGGGATTGAGTTCCGCGCTATCGACTTTAAAATTTACGGTTGCGGAGTTCTGCAAGGTGAATTTATCAAGATTTTCGCGTAAATCGGTCATTGACTGTTCAACGACGCCAGCGCGGTTGTTGGCGGCATCGGCGCGAGCCAGAGCGGTATCAGCTTGCGCCTGGGCGCGGTCAACCCGACCGCTGACATCTTTGACACTGTTGGTCAGACCGGCAATATCCTGGGTGTTGCGCCGAGAGGTTTCTTCCAACTCGCCTGTGCGCTGTTCAAGGGGGGCAACGCGCTCGTTGACGCGGTTGCGGGCATACTTGCGGGTAGCGCAGGCGCTCGTTGCAAAAATTATAAAAACGCTCAGAGCAATGATCGTTAGGATAGGTGTTTTCATTGAGTGCTTTACTCCTCTTTGCGCCCCGCTTTAGTGCAACAGATGTGCCGTAAACTGCAACCGCATAAGTTAGTTAAAAATCAAGGGCGGGCGAATTTATCGCCGATTCGGGGAAGGATTTTTGGGTAAAGATTACAAGGCAGCTATGTAAGTTTTTCCTCTTGTTTCCGGTAGAAACTATTTCTCAGTCAGTCAAGATGACCGTATCGTTAAAAGCGGGATTACGAGCAAGGAATGAACGCCTGTCAGTACCGCCTGCGTAAGCGGAAGATTCAATGGCTGCATTCGTGAGCTTGTCACGCCCGCTCACACAGGTGGTACTGACTCATTTCAAGTTCATTTCGCAAGCAGGGTGAATTTCTCTTTCAACGCGCCGGCCATTACTTCAAAATCGCCGGGTTCAACCGTCGGTTTATTGTTCGCCGCGATGAACGAAAAATCATCGCGCTTCAAAGTGAAACTGAGGGTTTTGCTACTCCCCGGTTCGAGATAAATTTTCGCAAAGCGTTTGAGGCGTTTGCCGGGCGGGGTGATCGAAGCCACCACATCGCGCACATACAGCAACACCGCTTCTTTGCCTGGGCGATTGCCGGTGTTGGTGACTTTGACGCTGACGTTGATTGCGCCATTTAAACCAACCGTCTTTTTATCGAGTCGCAAATCGCTATAAGCGAATGTTGTGTAGCTCATGCCATCGCCGAAATTCCACTGCGGTTTGAATGCCGTGTAGCCGAAACTGGTCGCGCCGTCTTCCCAGATTTTGTGGTCATAGGCAAGCAAGGCGTTGGGATGACGCGGATAGGTGAAGGGCAATTTGCCGCAAGGGTTGAAATCGCCGAATAGTACATCGGCAATCGCCTGACCGCCTTCGTTGCTCGGATTGTAAGCCATTAAAACGGCAGTCATTTTGTCGGCGATGCGACTGATGACGCGCGGGCGACCTTCGGCTAAAACCAGGACGACGGGCTTGCCGGTGGCGGCGACCGCTTCGGCAAGTTCCAATTGCGCTTCGGGCAAGGTTAAATCATCAATGTTTCCGGGCGTTTCTGCATACGCGCCTTCGCCAAGACAGAGCACCACAACATCTGCATCCCGCGCCGCCTGTGTGGCTGCCGCGACATTTTCTGCTTTCTCAAGCGATGCGCCTTGCACGAAATTCACATTGTTACTACCGACCTTCGCTTTGATAGCTGCAAGAATCGTGGCGCGGTCTTTGGGATAGAGATTTTCATTTGTCCCCTGCCAGACATACGTCCAACCATTGTTGAGCGAACTGAGCGAATCGGCGGTGGGACCTGCGACCAACACCTTCGTATTTTTTGCGAGCGGCAAAATATTTTTATCGTTTTTAAGTAACGTCAAAGATTCGCGCGCCGCCTGCAAACTCACGGCTCGCGATTCAACCGAACCGAATTTCGCTTTCAAAGACGCATCGGGCATCGGCTTTTCAAAAAGTCCAAGATCGAATTTCAAATACAACACCCGTCGCACCGCTTCATCAATGCGCGTCATCGGTACTGCGCCTTCTTTGACAAGCGCCATCAAGTGGTCGCTGAAACTGTAACTGCCGGGCACCATACTCATATCTATGCCAGCCATAATTGCCATGCGGGTCGCTTCTTTTTCCGAAGCCGCTACGCCGTGTTGCGTAACCATTTTTTTTATATCTTCCCAATCGCTTACCACCAAACCTTTGAAACCAAGTTCGGTGCGCAAAATATCCGTCAAAATATGTTTGCTGGCATGCACAGGCACGCCGTTGATTTCCGCAGAGTTGACCATCACGGAACGCGCGCCAGCGGCAACCGCTGCCTGAAAAGGCGGCAGAAAATATTCGCGCAAATAATTTTCGGGAATCCAGGCGGGCGTGCGGTCTTTGCCACTCAAAGGGAAGCTATAACCCAGGTAATGTTTCAAACAGGCAGCGACTTTATTCGGCGCGGCGACGTTCGCGCCTTCGTAACCGCGCACCGATGCGACGCCCATCACCTTTGCGAGATAGGGGTCTTCACCAAAGGTTTCATAGTAACGGGGCCAGATCACCTGTCTGCCCAAATCAAGCACCGGCGCGAAATTCCAGGGAATGGCGCTGGCGCGGGTTTCCATTGCGGTGATTTCCGAAGTCCGCATCATCAAAGCCGGATTCCAGGTCGCCGCCATTCCCGTATTTTGTGGAAAGAGCGTCGAGCCTTGCGCGTAATTCAAACCGTGAACCGAATCAATGCCGTAGATGACCGGGATTTTCAATCGCGTTTTTTTCGCGGCTTCCTGAATCTGTCCGATAATTTCGTGCCATTTATCCACGGTCAAGGCTTCGCCGCTGACGTTCAAAATCGAACCGACGCCGTATTTGACAATCGCCTTTTCCAACTTCTCAGGATTGATGCGTAAATCCTGATTGCTGCCATCGCAAATCATGCCGATTTCAAGTTGCGTCATCTGCCCGACTTTTTCTTCGAGCGTCATCTTTCTCAGCAAGACTTCGACCTTTGCATTGATAGCCGCTGAAGGACGCGGCGCTTGACTGGCTTTTTCAAAAAACGCCTGGCTATCCAACAGGTCTTCATTTACAGGGTCTTTGCCATTGATTAATAGCAACGAAGTGGAATCCGAAGAATCGGAATTGAATGCGACTGATTGAAGGTTGAAGGTCTGGGAGCAGATGAATAAAAGAAGCAGAACAACCGACAGCTTTCTCATAGAGATAAACTCATCCTTAGAAATGAAAGTTTTGTCGGAACCGTTTAGCCGGAACAATCAAACATTTTGCCCGCAGGTTGCCAGCGGGCTATCACAAAATTTATTTCGCAGGCTTTACCCCTGATGCTTGAACAATTTTTTATCCGTTACCTGATGTTTGTTTAATCGTTTTAAAGGATTAGAGATGTCGGGACCGTGCGATTATTAGACATCAATCAAGGGCAATTGGCAAGTAGCAGAATTTTAGCTACGGAGGCAATCACAGCAGCAATAATTGGTCGGTGGGTGAAAGGAGATGTGGGCAGGGTTGCGCCTGCCCATAGATTATTTGCGCTCAACTTTTGCGCTTCGCGGCTTCATCAACAAAAGGTTTCTCGATATAGGCTTTTGCCTGTTTATGCGAATCGAAAATATTTTCGCGTTTTAAAACGGTTTGATACTGAGCAACCGCTTCATCGCGTTTGCCGAGCGTGTCGAGTGCCTGCCCCAACCGCAGATGCGCTTGCGAGACCAGCGATTTTTCGGATTTCGCCCATTTAATCACCTCTTTGTAATGGTCAACGGCGGCGGCAGTTTCGCCGGTTTTCATCAATGATTCCGCCCATTGATAATTAATCAAATCGGTTACCAGTGAAGCCGTGCGCTCATCTTTGAGCAATTCGGAAAAGACCTGCGCGCCTTCCGCGCCGCGATTTCGTTGATAGAGCATGGTGGCGCGTTCAATACCGAAGAGATAATTGCGGGGATATTTCTTTGATAAATAACTAATCAACTCCAGCGATTTTTCCGGTTGTTTTTCGCGACTGTAAACTCCGATTAAAACCACCCGCGCATCATCGGCGGTGAATTTGCCTTTCTGCGTGACCGATTCCAGATATTCGATACCTTTTTTCTTGGAGCCGCGAATGCCGACGACGCGCGCCAGCGTCCGCCAGAAAAATGACAGATTATCAACCGTGTACTCATAAACCCCTATGCTCAGATAAGCGTCCGTGTAATTGGGGTCGAGTTTGACGACCTGCTTTTGAATTTTCACGGAACCATTGGCATCACCGATGGCTTTACGAAAACTGCGCTTGACCGTAACCGTATAAGCGGCGCGCAGCCCTTGCGCCGCACCTTGATAATAGAGCGCCTCGACATCTTTAGGATTGGCAGCGAGCCGCGCTTTTGCGACCTCAATGGCTTTCTTGATTAAATCCTGGAATTCTTTATCGCGTTTGGGGTCGAATTTATCCTCCTCGGCGTCCTGATTGTAAAAAGAGCCGCCCGAATAAAGCGAGGTGCTCAATCGCCGGTTGGCATTCAACCATTCCAACCACATATTGTTGGCGAGATAAATATATCCGGCAGGGTGGTCAGGTATGAGTTTGACCATCTGTTGAAAGGTGTTTGCGGCAAACTTGTAATCCATATTGTAAACCGCATCGTTACCCGAAAATCGCAGGCGATCAAATTCGGCAGCGGTTGATGCAGCCGACGCAGTCGCCGCTCCCGCATTCGGTTCCACAGCAGCCTGCACAGGGGTTGATTGAGCAAGGCTCAAAGCCGGAAGAGTGAGAATGAGAATAAATAAAAGCAGGGAACGCATAAAACTACCTCCAAAATATCTTTGCGTTATGGCTGCCCGTACCTTTTATTTTCGTTCAATCTTCGCTGTCTGGCAAAGCGGAAAATAAACCTTCACGGCACGATAACCGATAACGCATCAGGCACGGCTTCAAAGGTCATCGGCAAGGTGCCCGCGAGTTCGCCATCAAGCTCAACCCAAATTTCCTTATCGGAATTGACCTTGATGCGTTTGGCGCAAAGAATGGTTGCGCTCGAACGTTCGGGCTTGCCTAAAAAGCCTTTCAATAAATCAATCAAATAAACAATGTTTCTTTTGTGGCGCGGCAAGATGAACAGTTCAAATTCGGGCTGTTCGAGTTTGGCGTTCTTCGCCATTTTGATGCCGCCGCCATATCCTTTACCTTTGCCGACCAGGGTAAAGGCGCTCTGATATTTTTGACCATCAACCTGAACATCGAATACCGGGGCATCCCAGGCAAAGAGATGCTTAATGCCGGACACCCAGAAGGCAAATTCACCGGTCTTGCGTTTAAGTTTCGCATTCACGCCCCGCGAAATCGAAGCATCAAGCCCGATACCCGCGAACATGAAAAAATATCTTTTAAGAGTCTGGAGTTTGGAGTCTGGAGTCTGGAGTCCGTTGTTTGAAATATCTGGTTGCCGTAAATCGCTTTGCTGGTCAATCGCCGAATCGGATTCGACTTTTTGCACACCAGGTTCATTGTCAAAGGCATCGGACGCCGGACACCGAACACCAGACTCTCGACTCCAGACTCCTGACTCCTGACTGCGCGAAGCGCACCCTAAAGCGATGCGTCTGGTCTTTCCGGCGGCGATGACATCCGCAAGACGTTCGCTGTTTTTCGGCAGATGTAAATCTTTCGCTACGACATTTGCCGTGCCACCTGCCCATACCGCAAGCGCGACATCGGTGCCGACCATCGGTTGAATCACTTCGTTCAAGGTTCCGTCGCCGCCATAACTGATGATGAGGTTCGCGCCGTTGGCAATCGCTTCGCGGGCAAGGCGCGTGGCATCGTGCGGCGCGGTCGTGGCACAGGCTTCCGCCTGAATGCCGCGCGTTTCCAAAAGCCGCACCATCTCTTTGGCTTTCTCGGTTCGTTTGCCTTTTCGCCCGGACATGGGATTGTAAATTATCGTTGCCTTTCTGTAGGTCATGGCGAACATGATAGCTAAGAGCAACTCTGATGCCAGCCGAAAGTTCACCCTAACTGCTGAAAAATCGGGCTTTTTTCCAAACTATTCCAACTCCAAGCGCAATAATTCCCCGACACTTGGCGTATAAATTTTGTTTGTTGCTGCCACCGATGGGCTGTGTTACCTTGCTCACAGGTTATGAATGAACTGCTCACGGTTGAAAATCTCGTCAAACACTATCCGATTCGCAAAGGCATCATTCCACAAACCATCGGCGTGGTGCGCGCCGTTGATGGCATTTCGTTTTCCATCGAACGCGGACGAACGCTTGGACTCGTCGGCGAATCGGGTTGCGGCAAGACCACTGCGGGACGGACGATTTTACGATTGATTGAGCCAACCTCGGGGCGCGTGGTTTTCGATGGGCAGGAAGTTTTTAATTTAAATGCCAGTGAGTTGCGCAAACTCCGGCGCGACATGCAGATTATCTTTCAAGACCCGTATGGCTCTCTAAATCCGCGCATGACGGTTGGCAGTATGCTTGAAGAACCCTTGTTGGCGCATGGCATCGAATCGAGTTTGGTGAATGACAAACGTGATGCAAGTTCATCCGTCGCATCAGCAAATGGAACATCGAATAAACAATCGGCGAAACAGCAGGTCGCGGAACTTTTGCAACTCGTGGGACTCAGACCGGAATACGCCAATCGCTATCCACATGAATTTTCCGGCGGGCAACGCCAACGCATCGGCATCGCGCGCGCTTTGACGCTGCAACCGAAATTCATTGTTTGTGACGAAGCGGTGTCGGCGCTCGACGTTTCCATTCAAGCGCAGATTTTAAATCTGCTTCGTGAACTACAACAGAAATTCAACCTCACCTATCTGTTCATCGCCCATGACCTTGCCGTCGTTAAACATATTTCAGACCAGGTGGCGGTGATGTATCTCGGTGAAATTGTCGAAGAGGCTGATACCGATGAAATTTATGCGCGCCCGCTACACCCTTACACCCAGGCTTTGCTCGCGGCAATTCCGATTGCTAAACCGAGAGCCAAACGCGAGCGCGAAAAATTGCGGGGCGATGTGCCGACGCCAATCAACCCGCCCGCAGGTTGTCGTTTTCACACGCGCTGCCCGATTGCCACAGACGAATGCAAAACCGCGAAACCACCGCTTGTTGAAATTTACAAAGGTCATCGCGTCGCCTGCATTCACACAGATATATCGGCGGGAAGAATTTCGTAGAGAATTACAAATTCATAAGCCTCGCAGGGCTTTGCAAATATTCTGATTATTTTTAAGGCAAACGTTTGAAGCACAGATTGATTGAATCAATAACTTCACACCCAGCCGCCGTCAATTACATAACTTTGATTGGTAATCGCCGAGCTGTCATCAGCAGCAAGAAACAACACAAGCCTTGCAACATCTTCGGGCAGGAGTTGGCGCTTCAAGCATTGGGCATTCATGATTTCGGCTACATAGTCTTCGGTCATCCATAAACGCTTCTGCCGCTCAGTGAAAATCGCCCCGGGCAAAACGCAATTGACGCGAATGTTGGCTGCGCCCAACTCTTTTGCCATCGCGCGCGTGAGTCCGACAATCGCGGCTTTCGCGGTCACATAAACCGGCAATCCGGTTGAAGGAATTTTCCAGGCAATCGAACTCAGGTTGATAATCGAACCGCCGCCCGCTGCCATCATCATCGGCGCGACCGTTTGAATGGCGAAAAACTGATGGCGCAAATTTACCGCGAGGCGATTATCCCAGTAAGCTTCGGTCACTTCCGCGAAATTGTGACGGTCATCGCTTGCGGCATTGTTTACCAGCACGTTGACATTGCCCAGCCGCGTGGTGACTTGTTTTATCGCATTCTGTAAAGCAGCAATGTCTGTCACATCACATTGCAAAAATATTGGCGGAAGGGCGCAGCGCGAAGCTAAATCACTGACCAGCGCGTTGGCGTCTTCAGCGGCAATATCGAGAAACGCGACCTTTGCGCCTTGCAAAACGAAATGTTCGACGATTGCAGCGCCGATACCTGAACCGCCGCCGGTCACCAGTACAACTTTATCTTTGAGACTTGGATAACTGGCAAAACGCCCGGTTTCATTCATCGGTTCCCCCTCTTGCGTTTTCTGCGATGCAAATTCAAAAACTGAATTGAGAAAGTGATTGCCGTCTTTCATCATCGGCGCAGATGCTTACCTCTGGACGCGCAGGCGCGACGCTTCAATCAACAGTTTCTCAAACGGACGAATGACCTTTGGAAAGTCTTTGTGAGTTGTAGAGTTTTGCGAACGGAAAATTATTTTGCTTCAGCCAGTTGTTTTTCGAGGTTGGCGCGTTCGAGTTTCGCCAGGGCTTCATCAAGGTTGTGTTGCGAGGTATCGGTCATCGCCTGTTGCAACAGTTTTTCGGCGTGTTCGCGTTCGGCAATCGCTTGCGCCAAATCAATCTCTTCGGGGGTTACGGCTGAATCGGCAAGCACGGTGACGAGTTTTGGTCCAACTTCGACATAGCCGCCGCTAATGACCATCTTTCCGGCATGATCGCCTTTGTGATAGATCAACAGCCCTGCGGGTTTGAGCATCGACACCAGTTCCGTATGTCCGGGCAGAATGCCGAGTTCGCCATCAAGCCCCGGCACTTCCACACTGTCAATATCTTCATCGAAAACCTTACGCTCCGGCGTTACCACTTCAAGACGTATCATCTGTTTTTCACCTTCTCATTTTTCTGTCCGCGCCGCGCGCCAATCATTCAACTTTTGATTGAACCAACGCGCGCCGAGGTGAAGAGTTGAAATTAACCTCACCTCTTCACCGCTTTCCCCTCTCACCTCTTCATCAGTGACGGTCTGTCATTAACCGCTTATTGCATCGCTTTGGCGGCTTCAACAACTTCATCAATACCGCCTTTGAGGAAGAACGCCTGTTCGGGAATATCGTCGTGTTTACCATCGATGATTTCGCGGAAACCACGAATGGTCTCATCAATGGTGACAAATTTGCCCGGAATGCCGGTGAACTGTTCGGCAACGTGGAAAGGTTGCGACAGGAAGCGTTGCACTTTGCGGGCACGCGACACCGCCAGTTTGTCGTCTTCGGAAAGCTCATCGATACCGAGAATGGCGATGATGTCTTGCAGGTCTTTGTAACGTTGCAAGATGCGTTTGACATCCTGCGCGGTGTTGTAGTGGTCATCACCGACGATGCGTGGATCAAGAATGCGCGAGTTTGAGGCAAGCGGGTCAACCGCCGGATAAATCCCTAACTCGGCAATCTGACGCGAAAGCGCCGTGACTGCGTCGAGGTGCGCGAAGGTGGTCGCCGGCGCGGGGTCAGTGTAATCGTCCGCAGGGACGTAAATCGCCTGCACGGAAGTGACCGCGCCGCGTTTGGTTGAGGTGATGCGTTCCTGCAATTCGCCCATCTCCGTAGCCAGCGTCGGTTGATAGCCGACCGCCGAAGGCATACGACCAAGCAATGCCGACACTTCGGAACCGGCTTGGGTGAACCGGAAAATGTTGTCGATGAAGAGGAGCACGTCGGTTCCGACTTCGTCGCGGAAATATTCGGCAACCGTGAGTGCCGTGAGCGCCACGCGCAGGCGCGCGCCGGGCGGTTCGGTCATCTGTCCATAAACCAGCGCGGCTTTGGAACTGCCGACCGCTTTCATATCGACTTTGCTTAAATTGAATTCGCCGGTCTTTTCAAAATGCTCCTGGAATTCATCGCCGAAATCGATCACCCGGGATTCGACGAATTCGCGAATCAGGTCATTGCCTTCGCGTGTGCGTTCACCGACGCCGCCGAACACCGAATAACCGCCGCTTTTTTTGGCGACGTTGTTGATGAGTTCCATAATCAACACGGTTTTGCCGACGCCTGCGCCGCCAAATAAACCGATTTTGCCGCCGCGCAAAAACGGTTGAATCAGGTCAATGACTTTAATGCCGGTGGCAAACATTTCGAGGTTGGTTGACTGTTCGGCAAATGCCGGCGCGTGACGATGAATGGGGTAGTGTTTATCGGAAGTCACCGCGCCAAGTTGGTCAACCGGTTCGCCAATGACGTTGAGTACGCGACCAAGTGTTGCCGGTCCGACAGGAACGGTGATGGGTCCGCCGGTATCTACAGCTTTCATGCCGCGCACGATGCCTTCCGTGGGTAGCATCGAAACGCAACGACAACGGCCTTCGCCGAGGTGTTGTTCGATTTCAACGACGATGTTGATGGGTTCGGGAACCTCAAAACCTTCACTGACGACTCTCAGAGCTTGATAAATCGGGGGTAACGCTGCTTCATCGAATTCAACGTCCACAACAGGCCCGATGACCTGTATCACTTTGCCCTCGTTTGCCATTAAAAAATTCTCCTTTTGATATGCAGAGCGTATTCCTAGCGGTCAATAATTATGCCGTTCAAAGTGTGAGAAAATAGCATAAAGATTGCGGAATTGGCTAGTCTGTCTCAGCAATTCTGTTATAGCTTGAGCGTATCTGTAAAACAAGCTATGCTCGGCTGACAGCCGAATCGAATCGGAGTCTTTCTGCACATGAATAAATTTCTATTGGTTAGCTTCGCCTTACTGGTTACGGTTTTCGCTTTTTTAGCGGTCAGCCATTTCAATGAACCGATTTACGCGAATGAAAATGCGCCATCGGCAATTGCGCGCCTGCCCGTCGAATACGCTTTGTTGGCTACAGACTCGCAAAGCTCAAGTTTGAAATTTGAAGTGACGGTTGCCGCCGGATTACTCGACAAACCACAAAACGGCAGACTGTTTATGGTTCTCGGAAAATTCGCGCAACCCGAACCGCGCCTGTTGATTGGGCGCACCGGCATGGAATCCGCGCCGGTTTTCGCGCGCGACGTGGAAAATTTTGCAACCGGCAAACCTGGCGTCATTGATAATTCCTGTGTCGCATTTCCGATTGAAAGCCTAGCGAAATTACCGGCGGGCGACTATTTCATTCAAGCGCTTTTCGATATCAACAACGATTTAAAATCGGTGAACGCGCCGCATAATCTTTACAGCATGGTGCAACGCGCCACCATTGACCCGACAAAAGGCGGCACCATAAAAATCGAACTCACGCAAAAAATACCCGAAGAACAATTGCCTGCCGACAGCGACTCGGTCAAATTCGTCAAAATCAAATCCGCATTGCTCAGTAAATTTCATGGGCGTCCGATTTATCTGCGCGCCGGAATCATCTTGCCCAAAGATTTCGCCAAAGAGCCGTCGCGCCAATACCCTTTGCGGGTGCACATCGGCGGTTACGGTTCGCGCTTTACAGGCGTACAGCGCATGATGTCGCCGGGTTCGGAATTTTTCAGCGCCTGGAATGACGACAGTACACCGAAAATGATTGTGTTGCACCTGGACGGCGATGGCCCGTTTGGTGACTGCTATCAAGTCAACTCGGCAAATAACGGTCCCTACGGGGATGCCGTCACGCAGGAATTGATTCCTTTTGTTGAACAGAAATTTCGCGGCATCGGTGAACCTTACGCGCGGGTATTGGATGGCGGTTCGACGGGCGGTTGGGTATCGTTTGCCTTGCAGGTTTTCTATCCCGATTTCTTTAATGGCACCTGGTCATACTGTCCCGATGGCGTGGATTTTCGCGGCTTTCAACTCGTCAACATCTACCGCGATAAAAATGCTTATGTGAATCAATACGGCTTTGAACGCCCAAGCGCCAGAGAGATAAACGGCGAAACCCGCTTCACGATTCGCCACGAATGCCAGATGGAAAATGTCTTGGGCGCGGGCGACAGTTGGGCAATGTCAGGCGAACAATGGGGCGCCTGGAATGCGACCTATGGGCCGCGCGGCGCGGATGGTCGCCCGCGTCCGCTCTGGCATCCCAAGACCGGCGAGATTGATGCGAGCGTCGTCGAACATTGGAAAAAATATGATTTGCGACTGGTGTTGCAAACCAACTGGACGACGCTTGCGCCGAAATTAAAAGGCAAAATCAATATCTGGGTTGGCGAAGCCGATAATTATTTTTTGAATAACGCCGTGCATATGCTGGATGAACATTTCACGCAAGCTAAACCGTCAATCGAAGCGCGAATTTTTTACGGCGCGGGTAAAGGTCATTGTTGGCTCGGACTCACCCAAAGACAGATGATTGATGAAATGGCGGCGCGCATTGAGAAGTCGCGAAGCAATCATTAAACGCTTAACAAGGCGCTGCCTTCAAATTCAGCAATCATTTTTCGCATGGCATCGGGGACGACAACTGAGGCGAGGGTTTTCGGGTCTACGCAAACATAAATCGAAGTCGCTGTGCTGAGGAGTCGGTCTTCGCCTGCCTGGTAAATTTCAAATTCAAAGGTGAGGCTTTTGGCGCCGATTCTCGCGATGCGGGTATAGATTTCCAGCATATCATCGAATCGCGCGGGCGCTTTAAATTCAATAGTGGTTCTGGCGAGCACCGTATCGACGCCGGTGGTTTCCAGAAGCGATTGATAGTTATAGCCCATCGCCCGAAAGTATTCCGTCCAGGCGATGTCGTAATAGGTCATGTAATTGCCGTTAAAAACGATGCCCTGCAAATCGGTATCGGCAAAAATCACGCGGTAGGAGTGATGAAATTTGAAGTCCGTTTTCATACGCGGCTTATGATGAATGAATAGTTGAACGCAGGCAAATCAATATCGGCTGAAAAACAAAAGCGGCAGCCATTACTGACTACCGCTTTCGTTTTGAACTCCTGAGGTAGGGCTCGAACCTACAACCCTCCGGTTACGCTTTCTCCTATGCTTTCGCAAAGGTGCGGACTATTTCATCAACTTTTTCAAGTTGCCGGGCGCTCGTGGGAGTTTTATTGGATGGGTTCCTCAACTCCTAGTCTCTGCACGTTCCTGCTTACTTTGATACCCTTCAGCAGGCTTCGCTCAAGGTTGCCATGCTAACTTGCATTAGCGAAGGGTTCCTTGAATTCACCCAGTTTGTCAACCACAGTCGCCTGTGGAAGCTGCAACGGTTTACAGCCGGATGCTCTACCATTGAGCTACTCAGGAAAAATCCTTCGTGGTGAAGGAACCGATAACTTACCAAAGCCCGCGCAAAAATGTCAACGCCGAATCAAAATTCATCATTCGCTTTTTGCCAGTTTGGTTTTGAAAAATTTAAGCAGGCGTTCGCGATAATCGTGTTTGGCATGGCGCGCGGCTTTCGCATGGCGCACACCATCGACTATCCATAACTCTTTTTCAATCGTCAGTGCCTCGTAAATTTCCTGGGAATGTCTGACCGCGATTAACTCGTCGCCGGTTCCGTGAACCAGATAGACTGGGCATTTGATTTGCGGCGCAAGGGCGACGGGTTCGATGGCTTCGATGTCGAAACTGCCGCGATAATTCGCCCATTGTCTCGCCGTCCACATCACCGGATGTAAAACCACATTCGGCAAACGTGTGGCGCTTTGAATAAATTCGTGCGAGATGCGTCTGAGCGACGCAAACGGGCTATCTGCCCACACACAGCCAATCCAATCGTTCGCCGCGGCTACCTGCAAAGCAATCGCCGCGCCCATCGATTCGCCTACCAGCCCGATGCGGGTTTTATCAATCGCTTTATGGTTCGCCAACCAGTCAATCACCGATTCAACATCGCGGCGTTCGTTAAACCCGTAGGTCACATAGTAACCTTCGCTGTTGCCGTGCCCGCGTCCGTCAAACACCAGCGCATTAAATCCCGCGTGGTGCAATGCCAGGGCGGCGCGTAAAACATCCGTGCGGTTTTTTCTGACGCCGTGAATCACGATGACCGTGGCTGCATCTTTTCCGCTTTCAAACCACCAACCATGCAGTTGCGTTCCATCGAATGAAGGCATCTGGACATCTTCATACTCAATCCCCGCGTATTTGATAAACTCGCGCAGGCGGTGACTTTTGAGTTGCGCGACGCGCTTCATTTTGGGTCGAACCAGCAACCCTGAAAGCGGGAAACTTGCCGCGCCCACCAGCAAGGTCAACGACCCGGCTGCGCCTGCGGCAAACAACCCCGCAAGTTTCAGCCAGCGCGAAGCATGTTCTCTATCTATTTTGGGAAGCCAGCTCGCTGCCGTTGATTCAGTAATCGGGGTCTGGTTTATCTCTTTGTTATCTTCGTTCATTTCATCACCTCATTGATGAAATTCAAATTTGTTGTTGATAAGAAGTCTCACCTTGATTATAAGATGTCCGCCTGCGTGATGCGAATAGCGAACTTCGCTCGGTGATTAAAAACCAGCAGCCTTCAAATTGTCTCCATCAAGTAAATCGCTCACCAATGAGAGGTCAAACTTATCCCCGAATCAGGCGAATGAAAGGGATTTGGCGGATGGGTTTTTCAAAGTATTCGCTGAATGCTGAATAATTTTGCCTTTTCAGGCTTCGCCGCCGCATTTGTTCGTATGTTAGAATGACCGTTGAAGACAAAATTCCAACATAAGGTCAGCGAATAAATCTATGTTTTGTAATCAATGCGGCGCGAAACTCACACCCGGCAGCCGGTTTTGTAATAGTTGTGGCGCAGCCCTGCCCGCAGGTCAAAGCGCGCCTCCGCCGACGGCTCAAGGCGTTCCCAATTATGCTGCGGGATATACGCCATCAGCGCCAACGCTTGGGCCGATTGCCGATGAACACAACATCTTTACCCTCAGACCGACGTTGATTTTCGTGATGGTCTGGTATGCCATCGCGACTGTGCTTTTGCTGGTGGTCGCAGCTTTGCTCGGTTGGCTGAAAAGCGCCTATTTCAAGGATATGAGCAATGGCATCGCCTTTATCGTCATCCTGATTGTGGCGCTGGTGATTTACGCGATTCCGCTTTACAAACATTTTCTCCGCCGCCGCGAAGTTTATGTTTTAACCAATCACAAACTCGAAATGCGTTATGGCATTATCGCCAAGACCGTGCGCAACATTCCGCTGGCGAAAATTCAGGATGTCACGGTCACGGCTTCGGTCTGGCAACGTTTGCTCAAACTTGGCGACATTGAAATCGATAGCGCATCGGAAGGCGGCAAAATTGTCTTGGACGAAGTCCATAACCCTGAGCATTATGCCAACATCATTCTCACGGAATTGCGTCGCGTTAAATAAACCGGTTTGTCGGAACCGAATGAAAATTACAGGTGTCTAATAAAAGAAGTTACTGGTTTCCGGTTATTAAGCCTTATGAACCAGAAACCAGAAATCAGAAACTATCGAAGAGGTTTATCGGATGAAGCGCCTAAGCGTTTTATTATTCAACTTAATTATCGCTTTATTATTTACACAATCGTTTGCGGTCGCCCAGGACAATCAAAATCCCGCGCCACAAATTGTCACTATTGAACCTGCAAAACCCGCGCCCGCAAAACCGCTTGCCGAGTTATTGCCCGCAAGACTTGCGGGTATCATTGCGACCGGCGAAGCCAAAACTTTCAATGCCGAAAGCTTGAATCAACTGGTCGGCGATAAAGCCAAAATCTATCAGGAATACCGCACGGTTGCGGCAGCCTCGCGCGCCTATGGCAAGGTTCGCGTTGATATTTTTCAAAGCGATTCGCCGAGTGCTGCTTTTGGCGCGTTCACTTATCAAGCCGGTGAAACGTTGAGCCAACCGGTGAAATCGGCGATTGGCGCAAATAGCCTGGCGCTTGGCGACAGTTTGATTTTCTGGAAGCAAAATTATTTTGTTCGCATCGCAAGCCTTCAACCGGGGCGAACTGCTGGCGCAAGTTTTAACGCCGTTGCCACCGAGGTCGCGAAAAATATTTCCGCAGATGAAGCCTCGGCAGAGCGCCCGACATTATTCAATAGTTTGCCGAAAAATCCGGCGGCGCGCAGTGAACGTTACTTTCTCGGCGGCCAGTCCCTCGGTAAATATTTCCCGCGCGCTAGTGAAATCTTCATCTTCGATGGCGATGCCGAAGCCGCGTTTGCCGAATATCCGTTGACCGTCGCGACACCCAACCAAACAACTGTCGGAAAGCTTGTGGGTTCGCAAGCCAAAGCCTTGCAGTTAGTGATTGTCGAATATCACACGCCGCAATTTGCCGCAGACGCCGACGCCCAGGCGACCAGTTTTGTTGCATCGCTTTCTGCCGAAGCGCAACAACAACTCATCGTCAAACGCATCGGTAATTTTCTGGTTGGCGCTACGAATTTCACAGACCGCGAACAGGCAGAACAGTTAGTCGGTTCCATCGAATATCCGTATGTCGTCAAGTGGCTGCAAAATCCGGCGATTCCCACACGCGACCCGTTTCACGAACAAAAGGTCGCGCAGATGCTGCTATCGATTTTCAGCCTGATTGGTCTTGCAGGCGGGTTGATGATGTTTGGTGGATTGTTTTTCGGAACCTTTGTTTTTCTCAAACGCCGCAAACAAAATCGCGAATCGTTTTCCGATGCCGGTGGCATGCTGCGCTTGCAACTTGATCCGCTGGAAGACATCATTCTCGGCTTGCCGCCAAAGAAAGAGTAAAAAGGACTGAGGACTGAGGACTGAGTTGTAGAAAGTATGAAGTATGAAATATAAACGATGAACTGAGATTTTCTTCTTGTTCATCCTTCATCGTTCCTACTTCATCGTTTCTTCTCAGTCCTCAGTCCTCAGCACTCAGTCCTGACATATGCCCAATTCCGTTTTAATCGTTGATGATGAAGCAGGGATTCGCAGCACGCTGGCAGCGGTTCTCGAAGACGAAGGTTTTGCAGTTGAAACCGCCGCATCGGGTGAAGCCTGTCTTGCGGCATTTGAACAACGCATTTTCAGTTGTGTGTTGCTCGATGTCTGGTTGCCGGGGATTGACGGCATTGAAACCCTTGAACGCTTGAAAACCACTTTTCCCGAAACCGCCGTGATTATGATTAGCGGTCACGGCAATATCGAAACCGCGGTTAAAGCCACACGTCTCGGGGCGCTCGATTTCATTGAAAAGCCTTTAAAAATCGAACACACGGTTTTAGCCGTCAGCAACGCGCTGCGCCAGAAACAACTCGAAGCCGATAATCAAAGACTGCGCCAGCAACTCAGCGATGAATATGCAATGGTCGGTGAAAGCGTGCCGATGCGCGCCTTGCGCCAGCAGATTGCGCTTGCCGCGCCGACCAACGGGCGCATTCTGATTTACGGCGAATCGGGAACCGGCAAAGAACTCGTGGCGCGTGCTCTGCATCGCGAATCTGCTCGCGCCGCGCAGCCTTTTGTTGAACTCAACTGCGCGGCAATTCCTGAAGAGTTAATCGAATCGGAACTTTTCGGACATACGAAGGGCGCGTTTACCGGCGCGACTCAAGCCAAGCGCGGAAAATTTGAACAAGCCGATGGCGGTACGCTTTTTCTCGATGAAGTCGGTGATATGAGTTTGAAAGTGCAGGCAAAAGTGTTGCGCGTTCTTGAAGAGCAACGCTTTGAAGCAGTCGGGTCAAATACTCCGATTAAAGTTGATGTGCGCATCATTGCGGCTACGAATAAACAGTTAAATGAGGAAATCGAACGCGGCACCTTTCGCGCCGACCTGTTTTATCGTTTGAATGTGATTCCCTTTGAAGTGCCGCCGCTCAGGGAGCGCATCGAAGACATTCCGCTGCTCATTGATTATTTCAATCGCAAGTTTTCCGCAAGCTACAATCGTTTGCCGAAACATTTCACTGCCGATGCGCTTGAAACTTTAGCCGCGCACGCCTGGCCCGGCAATGTGCGGGAACTGAGAAATATTGTCGAGCGGGTGGTGATTATGACTTCCAAATCTGAGATTAAATCGAGCGATTTACCTTCGCTGGATTATAACGAAGAGGCGTTGCCGGTGCGCTTTGATTTCAATTCCTTCAAAGAGGGACGGGATGTATTCGAGCGCAAATACATTTTGCGCAAGCTGGCTGAACATGACGGCAACATCACCCGCACCGCCGAAGCGATGGGCTACGACCGCTCACATCTTTACCGCCGCATGAAAGCGCTGGGGATTAACGGCAAACTCAATCAGAATTGATTAGGGTTGCAGCAAAGGTAAAACTATCGCGAGAACCTGGTCGTGGGTTTCCTGTACGCCGCCGCCAGCTTCGATGATGCGAAAGCGCGAGGTGTGAGCTTTGGCAATCTCTAAATAACCTTCGCGAACCCGACGATGAAAATCCTCTTCTTCATCATCAAAGCCTTTCATTGCTTCCTGCGCTTGGCTCGCATCACGTTTATCGAGTCGCAACCGCGCTACCTGCAAATCCAAATCAAACAGCAGCGTTAAATCCGGCTCAAGGGCAGCCGTTGCCAAACGATTGAGTTCATCGACCGTTGCAATCTCTACGCCGCGCCCATACCCTTGAAACGCCACGCTTGAATCAGTATAACGGTCTGAGAGCACGATGTGACCGCGTTCGAGATGCGGTTTAATGAATTCGGCGACGTGTTGTGCGCGGTCAGCCATCAGGAGCAACAGTTCGGCAAGCGCCGCCAGACGGTGGTGTTCCTTAATCATCAACTCGCGAATTTGTTGACCAATACCGGTGCCGCCCGGTTGGCGGGTGGTGACGACCGGCAACCCGCGTTTGCCTAAAGCATCCGCAAGCATCTCCAATTGCGTACTCTTGCCGCAACCGTCTATGCCTTCAAAGGTGATGAAAAATCCGTTAGCCATTAGTTTCCGGTTGAGAAAATCCTAACGACTCGTTACTCCGGTGATGAATGTTCGGAACTTTCGGAATGGTCGCGGTCGCGGCTGTGATACGAATCTCGTCCCCCGCCCATGCGCGTGATGCAAACCGTTGAAATGGCGTGTTTGAATATCAACTGCTCCTGTGCGCCTGCTTCTAAGATCAATGAATATTTGTCAAAGCTTCGGACTTTACCTGACAACTTGACCCCACTCATCAAGTAAATCGTGACCGGTATCCGGTCTTTTCTAATGTGATTTAGGAAATTATCTTGTATGGTGTTTTGTGTTTGTGGATTTTTTTCCATTTTGCAAAGTCTCCTCCCGCAAAAAGTTAAAGCGGATATCCTGTTCCTGCAATCATGTGAAGAAATCGTTACCTTAGCGATAGCAACAGGGCTTGCGTTTGTTTAATTCGGCTACTGATTTTAAAGACCCTAACCGCTATTCGCAGCCTCTATTATGCTTTGAAACTTTTTGGTTTACAACTGATGTTTCAGACCCTGTAGCTAACTTACTTGACACTCGCCCGCTTGAGCCGACAAACTAGCTGCTTATTTTACTCGGAAAATTCGATCTGACTTAGGAGATATAAAATTGTTTGTACTGAGACCATCGTCGCCTTTTAAGACATCACCGATTCTGAAACCCGCTATATCTGAACCGCCGCTTTCAACCGCTTTGCCTGTACCGGATGCCCAGGCGCAACCCTCGGTAGATGCCGAGCCTTACATAGATTTGGGGTTGCCCATCCCTGAAACTTACGGCACAGACATTATTCGCGCCATGATTCAAGACCCGTTTCGCGTCTTCATTTACTGGGAGGTGCGCGAAGCCCATCTCGAAGCGCTCACCAGACTTTTCGCGCCCGCAGAGGTTGCCACTTTCAAAACCGTGTTGAAATTACGCGATATGAATGGCGGGCAGGAAGCCTTTTTCAATGTCAAAAATCGCGGGCGTTACTGGATGATGGTCTTTCCAGACCGCGCCTATCAATTTGAAATCGGCGTGCATTCGCCGATTCATGGTTACATTTCCCTGATTGCTTCAAACACCGTTCAAACGCCGCGCGGCACGATTTCGCCGCTTACCGCCGACGAAGCCGAATATCGGCTTGAACCGGTCGAGTTTATCGAGGTGCTCGAAAAATCGGGCTTTGGCGCAGAGCAATCCCTGGACATTACGGTCGCGGCGATGCCCGGTATCGAAGTGAGCGAAGATGCGATGGCGGAAACCCTCGATAAACTCTCTGATGATATTCGCGAAGCGATACTCTTTGTTTTAGCGGGGGGCAAGCTGACGGCGGATATGATTTCGGCGTTTCCCGAAAATATTCGCGACTTGTTGATGCAGTTGATGAGAGAAAGCGGCAGCGACATCGCGTCGGTTGGCTTGATGCATTTTTTGCCGGAACTCTTGCGCGAAGCCATCGAGGACGAACGCGAATGGGTCACAGACCACACCCATCCCGTGCATCTCGCGCCGAGATTTTTTGTCGGCGCATCGGACATGATGCAACTGCCGGTGAGCGAATTGCACTTTCCGAAATTACCCTTGCGGCGCATCAGTTCCGACGCCAAATATCAGAAGCCGGAACTCAGTTACGGCTCGACGCTCAGACAATTATTGAAAGATTTGTAAAGCTGGTGAGTTTGTGGCGGATACAGCTTTGCGGTCTTTGCCAACCTTTGCGTCTTTGCGTGAAATATATTTTTCACCTGGAAAACCGTGTTTCACGCAAAGGCTACCAGCAACCGACAGGCGCGCAACGACGCCTTACGTTTTCCCTCAATCAATTCTATGCATATGTCACGCATCATTGAAACGCATAGATTGAATCTGCGTCCGCTCAGCCCGGATGACGTGGAAGCGTTTTATCAACTCTGCATCGAAGCGGGTGTGCGCCGCTATCTTTTCGATGATGAAATTTTACCGCGTGAACAGATTGAGAGTTTTTTGCAAACCAGCACAGAGCTTTTTGCTGCGCAAAATTTTGGACTCTGGGGTGTGCGCCTCGGCGATACAGGGTCGTTGATTGGATTTTGCGGTTACTGGTTTTTTCACGAACCGCCCGAATGCGAATTGCTTTACGCGATTTCCGCAAGGCACTGGGGCAACGGCTACGCCAGCGAAGCCGCGCAAGCCGTGATTCAGTACGGCTTTGAACGACTCAATTTTGAGCGCATTCAAGCGAGCGCCGATGCCCCGAATACAGCTTCGGTTCGGGTAATGCAAAAGTTGGGAATGACTTTCTTAAAACGCCAGATAAGTAACGGACGCGATACCGTCTATTATGCGTTAATGCGCGATGCCTTTAATGCAGGCGACTGAGGCCAACCGCGTAAGCCGTATCAATGCGCTCGCGCACCGCTCCGCTGATATCTGCGCTGCTTGAAGTAATCCGTTGAATAATTTTTGACGGAGCAGATTTGGATAGCACCGAACGCACCAGTGCAGCTTCGCCGGCGACCAGTGGCGCAGCCATCGATGTTCCGCTCCAGGTGCCAAACCCGCCACCCGGAACGGTGCTCAAAACCAATTCGCCGGGGGCAGCAATTTCTACCCACGAACCGAAATTTGAAAATGATGCTAAGGTATCGAATTCGGTGCTCGCCCCCACCGAAATCAAACCGCTGACCGGTTCCGCCGCGGGATATTCGAGGGTGTCATACCCGTTATTGCCCGCCGAAGCGACGACGACAACGCCGGGTTTGATGCAAGGAAAAGCATCGGGCGATGTAATGTCCTGACAGGTCACGGCTCTTAAAATATCCTTTATCAGTTTGCTTCTTTCAATGGTGCTGAGACTGAGGTTAATGATGTTCGCGCCATCATTGGTTGAAAGATTATCATCAGGGTCAACGGCATAGAGCAACCCTTGGGCGAGCGTCCACAAACTGCCTTCCCCCCGCTCATTTAAAATTCGTATGGGCATAATGCGGGCGTCGGGCGCAACCAGCGCCACCAGACCGGTAACGTGTGTGCCATGCCCGAATCCGCGGTCTTCGCCATAAACACCGACTTCGGTCGGGTCATTATCGTCATCAATAAAATCATAACCCGGAAGCAAATGCCCGGCGAGTTGAGGGTGGTTGAAATCAACACCCGTATCGAGCACCGCAATCGTGTTGCCCGCGCCGCGCGTCACCATATGGGCTTCCGGCAAGCGAATTTTCAGGGGAACCCATTGCGTATAATATTCGGTTGCGCCGCCGCCCGCCGACCACAATACACGCCCCGAATCTTCCGGCGGTTCGGCGACGAAATTGGGTTCCGCATAAGCCACCCGCCCTTGCAAGTCAGCCATTAAAGCATCGGCTCTATCGTTAGGCGAATCGCCCCCGACAATTTTTAAAAGGTAAATCGGACGCGCGCCAAATTGGGCAATCGGCGTCGGATCAAGATCGTAATCAAGCGCCACCGCGACGAGATCATCGGGATTATTGAGTTTGACAACGACTTCGGTCGGCACCGTTCTGCCGCTTGGAGCCGCTTTCACGTTTTTCGATTGAGCACCAGGAAAGGCACACAGACAGAAAAATATCAGTCCGAGTAATAAAATAAAAATCCCGCTTCTACGCATCTTGGTCTCCTCCGAAATCCTTGCTCATCTTTAAGTGCAGAAATCCCTTTTGTATATAAGTGCAGCGAAGCGGTAAAAAAATACCTGTTGTTGCAAATAAAATTTCAAAGCGATTGGCGTAACCATTTCAGTTGTGCGAGTAGTAAAACGATTTATTGCGATTGAATGGGAGTCAAAGCCTCACCAGCGACCCATTAATACGAAGGGAGACCAGAAGAAAGGATGCGGCGCGCGCTTTAACATTTCACATTGCGCAAACCGCAAAGCCGCAGCGGGCGCGTTGCCTGCAAGCAATCGCCCGTAAAAAATTTTCATGAGTTCAGCGGTTGCGGCATCATCAACCGTCCATAAAGTGAGCAACAAGGTTGGCGCGCCTGCGGAAAAAAATCCGCGCGTCAAACCCAGCAATTCATCGCCCGGCGCAATCGCATTCATTCCCGTTTCACAGGCGCTCAAGGTCACCAGCCCACATTGCAGATTCAACTGATAAGCGTCGCGCGCCGTCAGATAGCCATCACTTAATTTCAAACTCGAAAACAGCGGATTATCCGAACGAAATTGCCCGTGACAAGCCAGATGCAAAACTTCCGCATCGGCAGCCTGTTCATTGAGCGCGGCAAGCGTTGCCGCCTCACCCAGAAATATTTTTGCCTCTGCAAACAACGGTTCGAGCGCCACTGCTTCATCGAGCACTTGTGGCGCTTGTTCGTCGGCAACGCCAAATAATAAAGCCTTTTGAAAATTGCGTTGCGGCGCATTCAAACAATGACTCAACACATTGGCGCTTGGCGCATAACAGATTTCGCGCCTTTCAATCACATAATGCTCGCCGTCATAAAGCGCGTGAAACGGCACATAATGCAGGGCGCGATGCGGCACCACGACGAGCCGTTGCGCCACCAAATTTTCTATAAACGGTCTGAGCAAGGCATCATAAAGCGACGCCAGATAATGGCGCGCGCGAACGGCAAGTTGCGACAAGTGGTTTTGCATACGCGCCGCGCCATAACGCAATGAATTGATTTGAAAGCGCAGGCGTTCAACCATTGAGGTGATGGCGCGTTCGCTGCCTAAATTGCGCGCCAGATGAATAGCATCTCCGGTGATGATGAAAGCGAGCAATTCATCATTGATGCTGAAATACTCAATAATCGCCGTCTCGCGTTCTAATTGCCTTTGCAGTTTTGCAAGGTCGAACGGTTCAACGCGAATCAACCGATCATCGCCGCGTTGTTGGATATGGCGCATGATTTCAAGCATGCGGGTTTCGCGCTCATGAACCGTTTCATAGAGCGCGGCGATATTTTTTGCGTGCTGTTCCGGGTCGGTTTCCGGCGGGCGATTGATTTGCCGGTAAAGCCAGTTCAACTCTTCGCGTAAGGTTTCAAGTTGGACAAGCATTCCGGCTTCAAACGGGTCGCGCGCTTTGGTTTTAAGTTGCACCGCGCCGCTCAACATATCGGCAAGTGAGCGTGAACGCGAACGCTCGACATAATCAATCGCTTCAGCCAGTCGGTTTTCATCTCGCAAACACAGTTCAACGAGTTTGATATAAGGAATCAGTTTGTCGGAAACAAAAGCGGTGCGAAATTCATCGCTCGGCAACAGGGCGCGTAAATCTTCGATGAGTTCAACGGCGTGTTTAAAGGCGGCTTCGGCGTTTAAAAATTCATGATGGTTTTCTTCGAGAAAACCCAGCGAGGTGTAACAGCGTTGAGCGATTTGCGGCAACCCCTGAATTCCGGCATCGCTTAAAATCGCATTGAAAATTTCGCGGGCATCGGCTTCGCGATTTTGGGCGCGGCAGGCTTCGCCGCGCAGCCATCGCGCCAGCAAAGCGCGTTCGCGCGCGCCAACCCTGGTAAGCGGCAATTCCGCTTTCAGCGCCCTCGCCTCGCACCGAGCGAAATCGCCGCGCGCGAAATCAATTTGCGCTTCGGCGAAATTGACCATCGCCTCACCGACCAGGTTGCCTTCCAAAACGTAAAGCGCGCGCGCCTCGGCAAGGCTTGTTGCCGCCTCTTTAAACTGACCGAGCAGAAGATGGGCGCGGGCATTTGCAGCCAGGGCGTGCGCCTGTTCGGCTTGCATTCCGAGTTTCGCAAAAACCGGGATGGTTTTGCTGTAAAGCGCCTCGGCTTCGGGCGCAAGATTGAGTTCAAGGTAAGCATTCGCAAGTTCCAAATCGGCAATTGCCGATTCATGCGCGAGGCCAAGCGCGGCATATCGACGACGCGATTTTTCCAGCAAATCAAGCGATTGATGATAACGCCCCTGCAACAACGCCAGACAACCCAGGTCGCATTCAATCGCCGCTTGTGCGATGACCTGTCCGGTCGCTTCGGCGCGCGCCAGGGCTTGCCGACAAAGCGCCTCGGCATCACGAAAGCGATGTTGATTGATGAGCGTCATCGCCAGCGAGGTATCAATCAACACCAATTGATTCTGGTCATCAACCGCAGCAAAACGCGCGCGCGCCGCGCGATATAATTTTTCTGCTTCATGGTAACGGTCGCGGCGAAAATAAATATTGCCGAGATTGTGTTCGATTTTCCCTGCGGCAAGTAAATCGCCCTGCGCCACCAAAACATCACGCGCCTGCGCGCCGCATTCGAGCGCCTCGTCATAACGCCCAAGCATCGCCAAAGCTCTCAGTTTACTGATGGAGGTTAGCGCCGCATCATGGGGTTTATGCATTTCCAGAAAACGCTGTTCGGCGGCATTGAGTTGCGCGAGCGCCGGTTCGATTTGTCCGTCGATTTCAAGCGCGGCAATCCCGGCAATCCAGTTGGCGAGCGCCGTGATTTCAGGATTTTTCGTGAAGGTGGCAAGCCCCGTGAGCGCATCTGATGCGCGCCGCGCAGATGCCGGGTCAGCAATCCTTGTGTCATAAAACAAGGATTTGAGCACGTAGGCAAGGTCAAGGTTAAGCGATGATTGATACTTGGCGAGCAGTTCGATTTGCTCTGCCGGGTCAGCCGCAATGAGCCTGGCGGCTAACTCATCTGCTGTCATATTAAGCCCCTAAGTTTAAATCAGAAACCTCTATTTCAATGTGATTCAAACTGAGAGTCAAGGCGTAGTTGCCAGCGGGAACCGGCGGCAACGTGAATTCACATAATTCATTGAGCGCGGTCTGTTTCGTCAGATTCGGGTTTTTAATGGCGATTTCACCGCCATCGCAATCGCCGAGGACTTGCCCGGAAACCATCCAGCCTTCATCTGCGCGAGTGATTTGCAATTGCAATTCGTGGTCGCCTGCCGAAAAGAGCATCTGGCGTTCCGCAGCCGCGCCTGAACGAACACCGAATGCCGGCATCATCTGTTGACTATCGAATTTTAATAACCCAACAAGGCGTTTCAATAAAGGAATACTTTGTCTGGCGCGTGGCTTGAACAAATCGACGACCTTGGCGACGGCATAACGCGGCGCGTCTTCCAGTTCATTTGCCTGCATCAGCGAAACTGCTCTTTCGAGTTTCGCGTGTTGCGCTGCACAGTCGGGGCAGGCGGCAAGGTGTGTGAGAACGGACGACGTTTCGTCTGCCGGAAGACGGTGGTCAATGAGGTCGGCAATTTTTGAAAATTCGATGTGCGGCTTTTGGCTCATGCTTTCAGCTCTCCATTTAAAGGCTTCTCTCAATCGGACAGTGCGCTGAGGTATGTAAAAAATACCTACTCGAAAATTAATTTAAACAAATCCCTGTCCCTGCAAAACCGTCAGCAGTTTTTGCAAACACCGTGCCCGGGTCGGGCCAATACTGCCAGAGGGAATGCCCAGCGCGGCGGTGATTTCCGCATAAGTCGGCGGCTCGCTCGTATAAAAGAGCATTTTCAATAAGCGGTGACAGCGTTCATCGAGAGTCTCGACGGCATTGCGAACCTGATTTTGCGCTTCCAGCCTGAGCAAGACTTCATCGGCGAGCGGCGCATTATCGGGCAAATCCAACGCTTCACTGCCATCAACTTCGTCGCGCAGAGTTTCGGTTTGCAGATTTTTTTGTTTGAAGATGAAGCGCCAGGTTTCGCGTTTCGCGGTGGTCACAAGCCAGGCTTGAATGCGGTCGGGTTGTTCGATGGTGTCGAGCTTTTCAATGAAACTGGCAAAGACGTTTTGAAAAATTTCGGTGGCGGTATCTTCATCAAGACCGGCGCGACGCGGAATGCTGTAAATCAATCGCTGGTAACGCAAAATCAATTTTTCCCATGCCGATTCGTCGCCATTTCTGCAAGCCTTCACCAATTCCGCATCGCTTTGTTCCATTCGTTATCTCGCGCTCAAGTGTTCGTTACAAGATAAGATTTACGAAGGTTTTTGTCTAGCAATTGATTAACGTGTAATATTTTGCAGCGTTACCGAAACCCGAAGAAGAGGAAAGATGATAAAAAAGAATTTGTCTCTGCTGTCGCGCAGAAGCTTTATAAAAAATGCCGCTGGGGTTGCCGCGCTTGCCCCTTTGGGACTGACCAAACCGATTAAGCGCCGAAAACCCGACTTCCCTTTTGTTGATGGGTTATGTCTGGCGATTCCTTCAACCCCTGACGAAGATTTTGCGGCATCAGGGCTTTCGGCATTAATTGCCGACGTATCACAAGCCACGCAACTGAAAACCACTGACGGCAGCATTCGTTACTGGCGCACCTTTGAAGCCTGCTCCAGTTCTATAGTGCAGGCGCGACAATTGTTACGAACAAAAAAACGCGCCTTTTTGGCAACTCGCGGCAGTGACATCAAAGAAGCGTTTCGGCAAGGTAAAACGGCGGTCTTTTTGCAATTTCAAGGTTGCGAACCGCTCGGCGAAGACCCTTCGCGCATTGATTTATTTTATGAACTCGGACTGAGAATTCTGCAAATCACCCATCACAACAACAACCCGTTTGGCGGCGGTTGCATTGAAAAAAACTGGATGGGACTGACGAAACTCGGCTTTGAAGCGGTCGAACGCATGAATGCGATTGGCATCATTGCCGATTTGTCACACGTTGCCGACCCGACTTCGCTTGATGTGTTGCGCGCCAGTCGCAAGCCGGTAATCCTTTCGCATGGCGCGTGTCGGGCGATTGTCAACAATGCGCGTTGCGCCTCGGATGAAGTGATTCGCGGCATTGCCCGAACCGGCGGCGCGATGGGCATTTTCATGATGAGTTTCTGGCTCACCAATAATTCAGCGCCCAACCTTGACGCATTGATTAAACAATTGCGTCATATCATCAAAATCGGCGGCATTGATACCGCAGCGATTGCTAATGATTATCCGCTGTCTGGCGAACCCAATTTAGTCAAACTCAAAAACAACAATACCGAAGGCGTCAAAGATTATCTCGACTGGTGGCGGTCGGTCGGCAAGCAAGGTGTACTGGGATTTGATAAAGACCCGCAACACGTCGTCATTCCCGAACTCAACAACATTAATCGCATGTTTACGATTCACGCGGCATTAGAAAAAAGCGGCTTTAAGCTGACGGAGATTGAAAAAATCATGGGCGGCAACTGGCTTCGCGTTTTAACCGAGTCGCTTGGCTGAGCGCGAATGGCTTCTCATTAAAATTGATTTCTGGCAGTATTGAACCGCATAACATCGGGAGTCAATCTGATGAGCCAAGAAGAGTTTTTGCGAGAATTCAATGCGCTACCACCTGAAGACAAGCGTCTGGTTGCCGACTTTATTGCATTTTTACAGAGTCGTTATAAAAAACCGAAGCCGAAAAAAAAATCAAAAAGGTCAGACATCAAAAAAGAAGCCTTTATTGGTATGTGGCATGACCGCGACGATATGAAAGACAGCAGCACCTGGGTTCGCAATTTGCGTGAGCGCGAATGGAAAGATTGAATGGCTGATTTCACGATT
Source organism: Acidobacteriota bacterium (assembly GCA_040754075.1). Taxonomy (NCBI): domain Bacteria; kingdom Pseudomonadati; phylum Acidobacteriota; species Acidobacteriota bacterium. The sequence continues at coordinate 35,875 of JBFMDH010000028.1, read as the reverse complement.
ACCGATACGGATATTTTGATTGACGCAGGTCGCGGTGTAAGTGATGCCATTATTTGTTTGAACCACATTGAGCAAAAGTCTTATTTGGCAGCAAGCATCATCACCCAAATGGAATTGCTGGTTGGCTGTCGCAACAAAACAGAGGTCAAAGAGCTTGAACGCTTCCTGTCCAGATTTAAAATAATCAACATTACCGAAGAAATTTCAGAAAATGCTGTTGGTTTGTTGAAACAATATCGATTGAGTCATGGTTTGTTGATACCCGATGCGATGATTGCTGCTACTGCTTTGCAACATAACGCCGAATTCATTACCAAAAATCAAAGAGATTTCCGATTCATCAAAGGGCTGAAAATACTTGCCTATCCATAACTCGTTTGTTGAAAAAATCATGGGCGGCAACTGGATTCGCGTTTTGACCGAGTCGCTTGGCTAGAACTTAACCGATAATCACGCTAGGATTAGCAGCTATGGAACAAGGACTACTCGCCATTGTTTTACACGCGCATTTGCCGTTTGTGCGTCACCCGGAATATCCCGAATTTCTCGAAGAAGAATGGCTCTTTGAAGCGATCAGCGAAACTTACCTGCCGTTACTTTTCGTCTTTGAGAACATCGTCAACGAAAATATTCCTTTGCGCGTCACCATCGGGCTGACGCCGCCGCTTTGCGAAATGCTTGCCGACCCGCATCTGCAAGAACGTTACCTGCGTCACGTCAACAAACTCGTCGAGCTTTGCGAAAAAGAGGTCAGCCGCACCAAAAATCATCCGGCGATGAATGAGACCGCCGAGATGTATTTGAACCATTTCACCGCTTCACGCGATTTGTTTGAAGGCAAATATCAACGCAACCTGTTAAACGGTTTTCGCGCCCTTCAGGATGCCGGGGCGCTTGACATCATGACGTGCGGCGCTACCCACGGGTTTTTGCCGCTCATGACGCGCAACGAAGTGCGCCGCGCGCAGATTCAGGTTGCCAAGCGCAATTACGAAAAACATTTCGGGCGCTCACCTCTTGGCATCTGGCTGCCGGAATGCGCTTTTGCGCCGGAGGTTGACAGTTTGCTCGCCGAAGCCGGCATTCGTTATTTCTTCGTCGATTCGCACGCCATTCTATTCGGTTCGCCGCAACCGCGACGCGGCATCTATGCGCCGGTCATCACGCCCGCAGGCATAGCGGCTTTTGCCCGCGACGTGCAGACCAGCGAACAGGTCTGGAGCGCCGACATCGGTTATCCGGGCGACCCCGATTATCGCGAGTTCTATCGCGACCTCGGATTTGATGGCGATTATGAATACGTCAAACCTTACCTGCACGAAGACGGCGTGCGGCGCAATTTAGGAATCAAGTATCATCGCGTCACCGGCAAAGTTGATCTCGGACTCAAAGAGCATTACGTGCCGTCGTGGGCTACGAATAAAGCGGCGCAACACGCCGGGCATTTTATGTTTCATCGGCAGGCGCAGGTTCGCAGTCTGCGTTCGTGGATGGGGCGAAAGCCAATGGTGGTTTCGCCCTATGATGCGGAACTATTCGGGCATTGGTGGTTTGAAGGACCGCAATTTTTAAATTACTTGATTCGCAAAATTCATTACGACCAATCGGATATAAAACTCGCAACGCCGATGGATTATTTGAACGAATACACCGAAAATCAACATCAAGATTTGAGTCCTTCATCGTGGGGCGCAGAAGGTTACTATCGCGTCTGGATTAACAACGACACCGACTGGATGTATATGCACCAGCACGTTGCCGAAGACCGCATGGTTGAACTCGTCGAAAAGCACCCGCAGGCTGAAGGCTTGATGTTGCGCGCCTTGAATCAAGCGGCGCGCGAACTGTTGCTGGCGGAATCATCGGACTGGGCATTTATTATTACCACTGCGACTTCGGTGCAGTATGCGATTAAGCGATTCCGCGACCACATTCATCGCTTCACGAAACTCTACGAGATGATTCAAAAGCAGGAGATTGATGAAGCGTGGCTCGCGGAGGTCGAATCGCGCGACACGATTTTTCAGGAGATTGATTATCGCGTTTATGCAGGCAGGTAAAGAAAAAGTTTAGCGTCCCGACTGGGAAAGAAATTTTTGTATTGATCCTTCCACAAATTTGCTTTGCTGAATTTGGTCAGCCTAAAAAATCTTCACCGCCAACGCCTGTTCACCGCAGAGTACACCGAGGCAGCGCCGAAAGCGACTTGAACGCCTGAAACAAACTCAGGATCTGAGTGTGCAAAAATAAAAGCGGATTGCGAAGTTTAATCCGCAATCCGCAATTTGCAATCCGCAATTGAAGAAAGGTTATTTTTTCTTCGTGGCTTTCCATTTGCCCTTCATTTGACCCGCGAAATCATATTCGCCGTCAATCTTGTCGCCGACGACAACCCCTGTCAAAACGATGGCACCTTGCGGGCTATCGAGTGTAAAGCTGATTTTGTTGCCTTCGACTTTACCGTTGCTGAGTGGCACGCTACCCTGGTCGGAGGTGCTTTCACCCTTGAGCGCCGCGCCGTCCTGTGTAAGTTTGAGGGTAAACGGCATGGCTTGTCCCATGACATCGGCTTCACCAGCCCAATCGCCTGAAAGTGCCGGTGCTCCGCCCGCTGTTGGCGCGGCTGGCGCTGCCGGGGTGCCTGCGCCTTCCGTCTTGGCTTCCAAAGAGCCGCCGACGCCGCCCAAATCCCATTTGCCAGTGACCACGCCGTCTTTGATCATGCCTTCAACTTTGCCTTCCGTTCCGCCTGCATCAAACGTCATGGTGAACTTGCCGTCATCCGCGATGGAGCCGCCGGTAATTGCCGCTGAACCTTGCGCCGTATCAATCGAGCCAGAGAGTTTACCGTTGGTGTTGACCAGATTCACTTCGATGGGGAGATCGCCCATTGCATCGCTCTTTGCCACGCCCTTGTATTTACCCGAAAATTTATTTTGTGCCATTGCCGCTGTTGCGCCAATCAACAGAGCAACGACCGCGAGAGCCACTATTCTTTTTAGCTGCATTTTTATAGTCTCCTGAAAATTGATTTGAAAAATTGAAAAACTCACACCACCCTACGCTGGATGAGTGGCAAAAGTTCAGAGCCACCATGAATTTATACAGCAGTCATGAAACATTTTGCCAACTAAAAAATTGTTACGGACAAATGTTGAAAAAAGGAGTGGCATCGGCGCAAAACAAGGGCATGACATCGCCCTGACGCACGCTTTGCCGGGCAGCGCCTCGCAACTTTACGACGAACGACAGGGCTTTCGCTTCGCCTACACGCGCATCAAGTGGCAGTTACGTCAATCTGTCGCATAGCGGCGCAATGATCAGCAATAGCGATGGGGTGACCGGATGTGGGGCAATCGAATAAAACGTCTGTAAAACGGATAGGGCGAATTTGATTGGCGTTTACCAGACGGTGTGTTTGATGACCTGCCCGCGCGCCATATAAACAATCTGTTCACAAATATTGGTCACGTAATCGGCGATGCGTTCGAGATGTTTCAAAATCGACAGCCACTCGGCACCGCGCCTGATATTTGCCGGATTGCTTTCCATAGCTTCGAGGACTTGCGCCGTAAAGCGGTCATATAACACATCGACTTCGTCATCGCGGGCAATCGTGGCGCGCGCCCGTTCGGGGTCGCCCGAGGTGAAGGCATCAAGCCCGGCAATCAACATCTCCTGCACGATTTTTGACATTCGCATCACATCGATGTTGACGTTCATCTGTGGTTCATCATTTAAAGCCAGTGTGTGTTTGGCGATGTTCACCGCGTGGTCGGCGATGCGTTCAACTACGGGAGCGGTGCGCGCCGCCGAGATGACAAAACGCAAATCGGAAGCGGCAGGTTGTTTAAGCACCAGAACATCAACACAGAGGCGGTCTATTTCCAGTTCCATCTGATCGATGGCGTCGTCTTCGCGAATGACCGCTTCGGCAAGGTCGCAGTCGCGTTCCGTTAAGGCGCGCATGGTTCGCATAATCGCCTGTTCGGCAGCGCCGCCCATCAACAGCAATTTATCGCGCAATTGATTTAAATCATGTTCGATTAGTCGTGTGTGCATAAACCTGGTTCCTGAATCATCCGAATCGACCCGTAATGTAATCTTCGGTCATCTGTTTGTCGGGTTTGGTAAACATTTTCTCTGTTGTGTTGAATTCAATCAACTCGCCAAGCCAGAAAAACGCCGTCAAATCCGATATGCGACCCGCCTGTTGCATATTGTGGGTGACAATAACAATCGTATACTTCTCTTTCAACTCGGCAATCAACTCTTCGATTTTCTGCGTCGCAATCGGGTCAAGCGCAGAGGTCGGTTCGTCCATCAACAAGACTTCCGGTTCGACGGCAAGCGCCCGCGCGATACATAAACGTTGTTGTTGCCCGCCCGACAATCCATAAGCCGATTCATGCATGCGGTCTTTGACTTCATCAAGCAAGGCAGCAGCCTGAAGACTCGCTTCGACGCGCTCTTTGAGTTCGGCTTTCGAGCCCGTCAAGCGATTGATGCGCAGTCCATAAGCGACGTTATCGAAAATCGAACGCGGAAACGGATTGGCTTTTTGAAAGACCATGCCGACACGGCGTCTGAGTGAAACCACATCGGTTGACGGCGCATAAATATTTTCCCCGTCGATTTCTACAAGACCTTCAACCCGCGTGCCGGGTATGACATCGTTCATACGATTGAGCGTGCGAATCAACGTCGATTTGCCGCACCCCGACGGGCCGATGAAAGCGGTCACCTGATTTTCAGGCATGGCAAAGGTGATATTTTTGAGCGCGCGCGTTCGTCCGTAATAAAAATTCAAATTCTGAATTTTAATCACCGTTTTCTCGCGCATCGCCGTGTCTTTGACCTGCTCCGGTTCCGCAACCACCTGTTCCGATTTTACAGTTTGCGGAACGACGCTTTGAGACGCCGGGTTGCGACTTTGCAGATGGTCATTCATTCGTTGTGCATTTACAGATTCACTCATAATCAATTTCTCAATCACGAATTTTTCGCGCCGCTTTCACGCAAAATCACTGGTGGCGATTTCTGGTGAGCAGCCGAACCGTGACATTAATCGCAAAAATCATGCCGACCAGCACCAGCGTCGCTGCCCAAGCCATCGCGTGCCATTGCTCATAAGGCGAACCGGCATAGTAATAAATTTGATAGGTGAGCGAGGCGATGGGCTGATAAAGGTCCAGGCTCATGCCATTGTAACTGAGCGCGGTAAACAGTAGCGGCGCGGTTTCACCGGCGATGCGGGCGATAGCAAGCATTGCGCCGGTGGCAACGCCTGCGGCAGCGGCGCGCAACACCACGCCAAGGCTCATGCGCCAGACCGGCGCACCAAGCGCCAGCGCCGCTTCACGCAAATTTTGCGGCACCAGACGAATCATCTCTTCGGTGGTGCGCGCGACAATCGGCATCATGATAATCGACAGCGCCACGCCGCCCGAAAGCGCCGAAAAATGCCCCATCGGTTTGACGATAATTGTCCAGGCGACAACCCCGACGACGATTGACGGCACGCCCGTAAGCGTATCAATCAGAAATCTGAGCACCGTGCCAAAACGATTGGAACTGAATTCGGCTAAATACATGCCACCGAGTATGCCGATGGGAAGCCCTATACCTGACGCCACCGCAATCAAAATCAATGTACCGACGATGGCATTGGCAATGCCGCTTCCCGCTTCACCGACAGGTTTGGGCGTGTTGATGAGAAAGCCGAGATTCAACTCGCTTACGCCTTTGATTGCCAGATAGCCGAGAATCACCACCAGTACCCCGATGACCAGAACCGCCGAACCGCTGGTGAGCACAGTCATCACACGGCTCAACATTTTGCGTCGCCATAGGCTATCCATGCGCTGCACCTCCTTGCCGCCGGGTTGCCGCGTAAACCAGCAAACGGGCGCTGGCATTAATCAGAAAGGTGATGATGAAAAGGATGAGTCCTAATTCAACTAAGGCGTGGCGGTAGATTTCCGAAGTCGCTTCGGTGAATTCATTGGCAATCGCCGAAGCGATAGTAAACGACGGATCAAACAATGATGCTGAAATTTTCGGGCGATTGCCGATGACCATAGTTACCGCCATAGTTTCGCCGACCGCGCGACCCAGTCCGAGAATCACCGCGCCGGTGATTCCCGATTTGGCATTTTGCAAAATCATCTGGGTCGCTTCCCATTTCGTCGCGCCCAATGCAAAACTGGCTTCGCGTTGCGTATTGGGCACAGCCCGCATCACGTCCGTGGTGACGGCGGTGATGATCGGCACAATCATAATCGAAAGAATGATGCCGGCAGTCAAAAGTCCGAGTCCGTTGATATTGCCTTGAAAAATCGGCAGAAACCCCAGCGTTGATTGAATCAGCGGATAGATGTTATCGCGCAGCAGCGGCGCGAGCACAAAGATTGCCCACAGTCCGTAAACCACCGAAGGGATTGCTGCGAGGAGTTGAACGACGAAGGAGATGGGTTGCGCAAGTTTCACTGGCGCGTGTTCGACAAGAAAAATCGCCACGCCAAGGCTTATCGGCACGGCAATCAACAACGCCAGTATTGAAGAAATCACGGTGCCGTAAATGAACGGCAGTGCGCCGAACTGTTCACGCACAGGGTCCCACACCGTTTCGGTTAAGAACGTGAAACCGAATTTTTCAAAGGTCAACTGCGAGTTGCGCACCATCTCGTAGATAATCAAAACCACGAGTCCGGCAATCGCCAGCGCAAACAGCATGGTCGTTTGTTTGAAAAGCCAATCGGCAGGGCGCATCGAACCCATAAACCTGCTGAGAAGCGTTGGGTTTTGGGGCTTGGAAGACAGCAGTTCACTTGATGTATTGGTGGCTTTCATCGCTTTTCAACAAAGCGAAAGCGCCTGAATCTTGTTCGACGCTTTCGCTTTTTGATTAACTGGCGCGCAACGGTTTGCCCTGATAAGCAATTGAACCAATTTTCGCTTCGGTTTTCTTGACGACTTCCGCTGGCAGCGGCGCATAGAGCAGATCACGCGCCATCTGTTGCCCATCATGAATCGCCCACCACAGGAAATCCACCAGGGCTTTGCCTTTGGTCTGGTCTACCTGCTCTTTGTAAACCAGCAGGTAGGTGTACGAAGCAATCGGATACGCGCCAGCGCCCGGCGCGTTGGTAATCGACACGCGCAAATCATCGGGCATGGCGGTCGCTGCACCGGCGGCGGCTTCGGTAATCGAATCAAGCACCGGGCGCACAAATTCGCCCGCCGCATTTTTCACTTGCGCCACCGGCAATTTATTTTGCTCGGCATATTGCAACTCAACATAACCAATCGCACTGGGCGTTTGTTTAACCTGCCCGGTAACGCCTTCGTTGCCTTTTGCGCCAACGCCTGTGGGCCAACTCACAGAAGTTCCCGCGCCGACTGCCTGTTTCCATTCGGGACTGACTTTCGCGAGGTAATCGGTGAATACGAAACTGGTGCCACTGCCGTCCGAACGATGCACGACGGTAATCTCTTTGTCGGGCAATGCAACATCGGCGTTGGCTGAGGCAATCGCCGGGTCGTTCCATTTTTTCACCTTGCCGAGAAAGATACCGGCGATGGCTTCGGGCGTGAGTTTGAGTTCGGCTTTTACATCCGGCAGGTTGTACGTCAGGACAACTGCGCCAAGCACCGTCGGAATATGCAGCACGCCATTATTGACCTTCTGTAAATCTTCATCTTTCATCGGCGCGTCCGAGCCACCGAAATCAATGGTCTTTTCGGAAATCTGTTTAATGCCTCCGCCTGAACCGATGGATTGGTAATCGAATTTCACGTTTGCATGGGCTTTGTTGTATTCGCTGAACCATTTTTGATAAAGCGGATTGGGAAAGGTTGCGCCCGCGCCTTGAACTCGGACGTCGCCGCCACCATTCGATGAACGACTGCAACCGATGAAGGTCATTAACATTAAGATGGTGAGTGTAAAAACGGCTCGTGCTGCTGGTTTACGATTGCTCATGATGATTGGAATCCTCTCATTCGGTGTAGGTAATTTCTGCAAGTCGGTAGTATAGGCGGCGTGTGTTACAACAATGTAACATAGATATTAAATCTCTCTTAAACGACCTCTGTGGTGATGGATTCGCCTTACGACAATGTTAAATTGGACTTCTTTATTAAAGGTTATTTAAAGGTTTGTAAATTTATTGCAAACCAGCTACGTCGTTCGACAACTTTCACTGCTCGGACAAAAACGCGATATAGCAAATCGTTAAGTGTTCAACATCAGGTCATGCATTTCGATTTAGAGGGGATACAAATAATGAGAAAAATCATCAGAGCGGTTTGGTGTTCCGCTATGGCTTTCACTTTTTTGGTCTGCGTGAATACGAGCCAGGTACTGGCACAATCACAAGCGGCAGACCACGATAAAGCTCAACCTACAAGCAATCGTTCGACAAGTTCGACAAGCAGCGCGAATCCGAAAGATACGGCGTCCGATCTGGAGTCAATAGAAGGGCGATTGAAGGCGCTCGAACAAGTCATCGAACGCCAGCAACGCGAGATTCAAACCCTGCGCGACTTGCTCGAAAGTCGTAACCAAGAGGCAGCCAGTCACAACGCAAATGTGGCTGCTGCTACAACCCATCAACCGGCAGCACCGGTCGCAATTTCAACTGCCGGTCAACCGACAACCAACGTTGCGACGAACCATCCACCAAATATTTCGACAACTGCCGCCACCCAAAGCGAGGCGACACAAAAAAAGGTGGACGAGTTGTATAAAAAATTCGGGGCGATTCGCTTCAGCGGCGACCTCCGTTTTCGCACAGAGACTTTCGCCAATCAGGGTTTTGATAATTTAGTTGAATCGCCCGACCGCATACGCCACCGCATTCGTGCGCGCCTGGCGCTTGACGGCAGCCTCAATCCACATTTCGACTGGGGCTTGCGGCTCGCAAGCGGCACCTTCACAGACCCGATCAGCACCAACCAGACGCTCACCGATTTTTTCGAGCGTAAACCGTTCGCGCTCGAACGCGCTTTTGTGCGATACGACTCGAAAAGCGACAGCGTCGGCGTGCAACTCATCGGCGGCAAATTTGAACCGACATTTCGCCGCACCCAGATGGTCTGGGATGATGATGTCAATGTCGAAGGACTTTCCGAAGCCCTCTATTTCAAAACCAAAACCGCTTTAAATCAGGTGAAACTCGTAGCTTTTCAACTGCCTTTCAACGAAGTGGCAAATGGCAGAGATGGCTTTCTTTATGGCGGACAATTGCAGACCGATTGGAAATGGTCATCCAAAGTTTCTGCGAATTTCAATCTGGCTTACTTTGATTGGAACCGCGCCGATCAGGTGTTACTGGCGCTTGGCGCTTCGGCTACGCAAGTCAACGGCGGCATCAGTAACGGCTCTGGCGTAGCGGGCGGACAGAATGGTTCACTGGGTACAACCAATCGCATTCTCAGAAACGCAGGCGGCAGCCCTGTTGGATTTCTGGCGAATTTTCATCTGCTTGATGTTCTTGGCAACGTGACCTGGCAAGCGAGTTCTCGATTCCCTGTGACCTTTACGTTCGATTATGTTCGCAATATGACGAGCCGCATCAATGATGAAAGAAACGGCTACTGGACAGGCGCGCAAGTCGGGCAGGCAAGAGAACGTGGCGATTGGCTGTTTGGTTATTATTTCACGCGCATCGAGCAGGATGCGGTTTTGGTGCCGTTTAACTTCAGCGACATTCTCGCCTCGAACAGCCGCGCCCATATGCCGACCGTAAGCTATCAACTGAGCAACGGCGTCACCCTGCAATGGACGGGACTATTTTCTGGGCGGGTGAACCGCGTCGTTCAACTGTCGCCATTTAATCGTTATCTCAACCGCATGCAGTTTGATGTGATTTACAAATTTTAAGCTGGCAAGTGGCACTGCCTGTTTGAATATCCTGACCGCCGTATCAGCTAGGCTTACTTATAAAACCAACCGCTCACTAAGCAAAAGGAATCGTTTATTTTCGGATTGAGCGGATAAGGCGAATTGAACGGAGAATACTACAAATAAAATCCGTTCAAATCGCCTTATCCGAAAATAAATTTTTCATCATCAATGAGAGCGACTTCCCTCAGTGAAAATCATCCGGCATGGAAAAAACGCCATCTACTCTTGCAGATGATTTTGTGATGCAACCGTTATAAATTCTGCAAGATGAAATCGGTCATCATCGACCGCATATGTTTGACGAGCAGTGGGTCAGCGATGCCGTGCCGCGATTTCGGATAGAGCATCAATTGAAACGGCAGTCCGGCTTTCTGCAATTCGTAAGCCAGTTGAATGGTGTTTTGCATATGCACATTGTCATCAATCATGCCGTGCACCAAAAGCAGTTTGCCGCTTAAATTCTTAGCCGCCGCAATCACCGAACTCTTCCGATAGCCTTCGGGGTTCATCTGCGGCGTGCCCATATAACGCTCCGTATAAATCGTGTCATAGAGTCGCCAATCCGTAACACTGCCACCGGCAATGCCAATTTTGAAACTCTTGCTGTGCGTCAGGGCATACGAAGTCATAAAACCGCCGAAACTCCAGCCCGAAAGCCCGATGCGCGACGAATCAATGAAAGACAGGGTTTTTAAATAACTCACGCCGTCTTCCAAATCGCGGAGTTCCAGTTCGCCAAAATTTTTATAGACCGACCACGTCGATTCCGCGCCTTTGCCACTTGCCGTGCGATTGTCGCAGACCCAGATGATATAGCCTTTTTGCGCGAGCATCTGATACCACATCAAAGTTGTACCTTGCCACACATTACGCACCTGCGGCGCGTGCGGCCCGCTGTAGGTAAAACTCATTACCGGATATTTTTTCGAGGCGTCGAAATCCACAGGCTTAATCATCATCGCTTCCATCACGAAACCGTCGCGGGTTTTCATTTGCAAGAGTTCCGGCTTGCTCAGTTTGTATTGCTTGAGCACTTCGACTTTATTTTCATCAATGACACGGGCAAGCGCGCCATCGGCTTTGATGAGTCGCACCTGCATAGGCGTATGGAGGTCGCTCCAGTTGTCTATGAAAAGTGTTTTTTGCGGATTGAAATTCGCCGCATGGGTGCCCTCGCTTTGTGTGAGTCTTGTGAGTTCAGTGCCATTGAGTTTTACGCGATAGACCTGATAGCCGAGGTAGCTGTCTTTGGTGCCGGTGAAATAAATGAAGCCGTTGGTTTCGTCTATGCCGTTTACGACTTCGGCTTCCCATCTGCCATCCGTGACCTGGCGAATCAAGGTGCCATCCGGTTTATAGTGATAGATGTGTTGCCAGCCGGTGCGTTCGCTGGTCAGCAGAAAGGTTCCGTCTTTTAACCAGATGGGCAACTCGACGCCTTCGACATCAACCCACGCTTTAGTGGTTTCGCGCAGTAGCGTTATAGTCGCGCCGCTTGCGGGGTCTGCATAATTCAAATCCAACCAGGTCTGTTCGCGATTCTGCACTTCATAAACCACCTTTTTGCCATCGGGCGTCCAACCAACGCGCACAATCAGCGGTTCGACCGTGTTGTATTTGAACAGATCGACCCAGCGCGTTGCGCCGCCCGCCGCATCAACCACGCCGAGTCGCGCCGTTGGATTGGCATCACCGGCTTTCGGATACGACGTATTTTCGACCGTCTGAAAATGCGGGATGTGGTCAACGATGGTGAATTCCGCGACCGGCGCGTCATTGAGTTGCAGGTAAACAATGCGCGTCGAATCGGGACTCCACCAGTAACCTTTGAAATTGCCGCGCCCATAGAGTTCTTCCTGATAAACCCAGTTCAAGCGTCCGTTAAAAATTTTGCCGCTGCCATCGTTGGTGAGTGCGCGCTCTTTTTGATTCGCGATGTCAACGATGTAGAGATTATTGCTGCGCGCAAAACTCACCATGCGACCGTCTGGACTGAACTCTTCGCCCTCTTCGGGTTCGGGGGTGTTGGTTAAACGAATGGCGCGGTCGCTGCCGAATTCATAATAGAACAGGTCATTGGCGGTGTTGATGAGCGCCGCAGTCTCTTGTTCATTCATTAAATAAGCGCGTTGATGAGCAATCTCTTTGGCATCATCGGCGCTCATTCCGGCAAGCCCCGCAAACGCTTTTTCCATTTTCGCGGCATCATAAAAAGGCTCAGCCTCGCCGGTCGCGGCATTGACTTTCAGAAGTTGCCAGGCGCGGGTTTCGGGATTTGATTTGGCTTGCAGGTAATGCGTGCCGTTATTTAACCAACGCAATCCTGTGGGCGGGGTGCCACTGAAATTAACCCGTTTGACCGGGTCGAACAGTTCATCAATGGTTAAAAGTTTATTTTGCGCCTGAGTTGCCGGAGAGAGCGCAACAACACAGAAAATTAAAGCGAAAATTATCATGGTTCGTCGCATGGAATGACTCCTTTGAAGAAAAGGTTGGACTACTGACAAAGCGCCATTTTACAGGAAACCGGCGCGCCCGCAAAAGATTGAAAGCATCACACAAAATCGCAAGCGCAATCGACGAAATAACGAAAAATTAAATCTCTTTGAACTCATCTCAACTTGCTTGCTGAGCCTATACGGGTAGGCTACAATGCGGCTTCGTCTTGAGCGGTTTTAGTTACATTCCCCAAGCATTACTGCAAAACTAAAAATTAAGGAATTATTCTATGAAATTATTTGTCGCCCAATCGAAAAGATTTCGTCTGCTATTTTGCTGTTCAATCATTGTCCTTTTCATGCTTACCGTGGTAGGGGTCTACCATACCCGCAGAGTCTCAGCCGCCGGTACAATCAGCTTAACGACGCTTGGCAGTCCTTATACTCAGGACTTCAACACCTTATCGAACACCGCCGGGTCAACCACCAACAACCTGACCATCAACGGCTGGGCGATGACCGAGTCGGGTGGCGGCGCAAGAGACAACGAACAATATGCCGTAGACACCGGCGGCAGCAACACCGGCGATACCTATAGCTATGGCGCGGCGGGCAACACTGAACGCGCCTTAGGCGAGTTGCGAAGCGGCACCTTAATCCCGCTTTTTGGCGCAAGCTTTACCAATAATACGGGAGCAACCATTACCTCTCTACAAGTCGCCTTTACCGGTGAACAGTGGCGTTTGGGAACGGCATCGCGCACAGACCAATTGAATTTTGAATACAGCACCAATGCCACTGACTTGACGACCGGCACCTGGACGAATGTATCGGCTCTCAATTTCGTTACGCCCAACACGGTGACGACCGGCGCGAAAGACGGCAACGCCGCCGGCAACCGCACGGCGCTCAACTCGACCATCACGGGACTGAGTATTGCCAACGGAGCAACCTTCTGGATTCGCTGGACCGACACCGATGCATCGAGCGCCGATGATGGATTGGCAGTTGATGATTTTTCGCTCACGCCAAATGGCGGCGTCGCCTTGCCCAACTTAACGATTAATGATGTAACCCTGGCTGAAGGCAACAGCGGCACCACCACCTTCACTTTTACGGTGAGCCTCAGCGCACCGGCTGGCGCAGGCGGCGTGACCTTCGATATTGCCACGGCAGATGGCACGGCTCAGGACGGCAATCCCATATCTGAAGACAATGACTACGTTGCCAACTCACTCACCGGACAAACCATTCCGGCTGGCAGTTCAACCTACACTTTCAGTGTGACAGTCAATGGCGACACCACGCCTGAGCCGAACGAAACCTTCTTCGTCAATGTCACCAACGTGACCGGCGCCAACGTCGCCGACGGGCAGGGACAAGGCACCATCAATAACGATGATGTAATCCTCATACCGATTCACGATATTCAAGGACCCGGCGCGAGTTCGCCAATCGTTGGCAGTAGCATCACCACACGCGGCATCGTCACCGGCGTGAAATCCAACGGCTTTTTCATTCAAGAACCCGACGCCATGGTTGACGCTGACCCGGCAACCTCTGAAGGCATTTTCGTCTTCACTTCAAGCGCGCCGCCTGCCGCAGCGGCTGTCGGTAATAATGTGCAAGTAACCGCAACGGTTTCCGAATTCGTGCCGAGCGCAGACCCGCTGCAACCGCCGCTTACGGAACTCACTGCGCCCACCGTCAGTTTACTTTCTTCGGGAAATCCATTGCCCGCGCCGATCCCGCTCACTGCGACTTTCCCAGACCCTGCGGGCGTGCATGACCAGCTTGAACGACTCGAAGGCATGCGCGTCAGTGTCGCTTCACTGACAGTCGTTGGTCCAACCGGAGGCAACATCAGCGAAGTGAATGCCACGTCAACCTCGACCGGCGTCTTTTTTGGCGTAGTCACGGGGGTGGCGCGACCTTTCCGCGAAGCGGGCATTCAAGCGCCAGACCCGCCGCCTGCGGGAACCATTCCGCCAATTCCGCGCTTTGATGCAAATCCCGAACGCATTCGCGTCGATAGCGACGGACTGACCGGCGGACCCGTTATCGATGTTGGCACAGGCGCAGTGGTGACCGGACTGGTCGGGCCGCTTGATTATTCTTTCCGCACCTATACGATTTTGCCTGATCCCGGCGCATCAGTTGGTGTAATGGGTGGGCCGACGCCCACGGCAGTCACTGCGCCCGTCGCGGCAGAATTCACGGTTGCGTCGTTCAACCTTGAACGTTTCTTTGACAACGTCAATGACCCGGCAATTGGTGAACCGACGTTGACTACAACCGCGTTCAATAATCGTTTGAATAAAGCCAGCCTGGCGATTCGCGATTTCCTGAGATTGCCGGACATCATCGGCATCGAAGAGATAGAAAACCTGACGACCTTGCAAACCCTTGCAGCGCGTATCAGCACAGATGCAATTGCCGCAAGTCAGCCCGACCCGCAATATGTCGGCTACCTTATCGAAGGCAATGATGTCGGCGGCATTGATGTAGGGTTTTTAGTAAAGACCGCGCCGGTCAGTGGCATGACGCCGCGCGTTTCGGTTATTGAAGTGCTACAGGAACTTGATGGCACCCTGTTCGTCAACCCTGATTCATCCACTGAAACACTGAATGACCGCCCGCCGCTCAGGTTGAGTGCCATCATTAATTATGCAAACGGCACGACCTATCCGGTCACGGTCATCGTCAATCACCTGCGGTCGCTGAATGGGGTTGATGGGGTTGGTACCGGGTCGAATGGCTGGGCAACCGAAGGCGACCGGGTGCGCGCCAAACGTTTGAAACAAGCCGAAGACCTCGCCAATCTCGTGCAGGCGCGACAAGTGGCAAATCCCAATGAGCACATCATTCTCGTCGGCGATTTCAACGCTTTTGAAGTCAATGACGGCTTTGTTGATTCGCTGAGCGTGATTGCCGGAACCCCTGTGCCCGACAATCAAACTGCGGTTCCCGGCGATGGTGTTGACCTGGTCAATCCCGATTTCGTCAATCTGTTCAACACGCCGCCCGCCAGCGAGCGTTATTCGTTTATCTTTGACGGCAACGCGCAATCACTCGATCACATATTGGTGAACGCGCCATTGATTTCTTCTACGACGGCGCGACGCGAAGAGCATCCGCGCATTGACAGCGATTTTCCCGAAACCGCGCGCAACGACGCGAATTCGCCGACGCGCCTTTCCGACCATGACCCGGTGGTTGCTTATTTTACGGTCACGCAAAATCAACCGCCGGTTGCTCAATGTCAAAACGTCACGGTTTCCGCAGGACCAAGTTGTACGGCAGACGCTTCGATTAACAACGGTTCATTCGACCCCGATATGGGCGATATGATTACGGTCTCTCAATCACCCGCAGGACCCTATCCGAAAGGCGTCACCACGGTAACCCTCACCGTCACCGATAGCCATAACCTCAGCACTTCTTGCACAGCCACAGTCACGGTCAATGACACGACGCCACCAACCCTCAGTTGTCCGGCAAACATCACGACTGATGCCGCACCGGGACTCTGTTCGGCAGTTGTGAATTACGCCGTGCCAGTGGCGACAGATAACTGTTCGGGAGGTGGCACAGTCACTTGCTCACCGGCAGCGGGGTCAAGTTTTGCGAAAGGCATAACCACAGTGAGTTGTTCCGTGCAGGATAGTTCGGGTAATTCCGCGAGTTGTTCGTTTACGGTTACGGTAAATGATACGCAACCGCCGTCGCTTAGCTGTCCGACGAATATCACGGCATCAGCGCAAACTGCCCAGTGCACTGCGGTAGTGAATTACACCACTCCAACCGCTTCGGATAATTGTCCGGGCGCGACAACCATATGTACGCCGGCTTCCGGTTCAAGTTTTCCGCAAGGCACGACAACCGTGACCTGCACGGCGACCGACGCCAGCCTGAATACAGCGAGTTGTTCATTTACTGTGACGGTCAATGACACGCAAGCGCCATCGCTCACTTGCCCGGCAAACATCACCGCCGTGGTGCCCAGTGGTTGCCCGGTCGCAAGCGCCACCATCGTTAATTATGTGACGCCTGTAGCCACAGACACCTGTTCACCCGCAACCACCGTTTGTTCGCCGCCATCGGGTTCGATGTTTGCTGTCGGCACCACAATCGTGACCTGCACAGCAACCGATGCGAGTGGCAATAGCGCCTCGTGCAGTTTTTCCGTGACCGTTTATTCCGGTTGTTTGCAGGATAATTCCAATTCCGGCAACGTGGTTTTATTCAATCATCTGACCGGCGCTTATAAATTCTGTTGCAACGGCACGGTCATCGCGTCCGGCAATGGAGTCATTCAACTGAGAGGTTGCACGGTGACCATTCAACATAACACGACCACCAAGCGTGTGCTGATTCAATTCGACGCTTCGCAGCAGAAAGGCAGCGCCTCGGTGCAATCGCCGATTGGCACCACTGCCTGCACGATTATCGACAGCAACACCGCTAATAATAATTGCAACTGTCAGTAGTTCGGGCATTGCTTCATCGAGTAAAAATTTAAAGCCGGTTCGGGTTTGAATTGCGAACTGCAATTCAAACCCGAACCGGCTTTTTTCAAAGCGTAGCGTTCAGGTTGCTTTCCCGGAATTTTCAACAACATTTTTTTACGCCAAATTGCTCTTGCCAGCTTTCAACTTGGGATCGGGCACCGGCACTTCGAGTTTTTTCGGAAACCACAATGACAAAACGACCGACACCGCCATGACGCCGCTGATGATGCCAAGCGACAGGGCAATCGGAAATTTGCCATTGTACAGATCATTCAACCAGACCATCTTGAGTCCCACAAAAATCAACACCACCGCCAGACCGTATTTGAGCATATAGAATTTATCGATGGCTCCGGCGAGCATAAAATACATGGCTCTGAGTCCCAGAATGGCAAAGATGTTCGAGGTAAAGACGATCATCGGTTCTTTGGAGACCGCGAAAATCGCCGGCACCGAATCGACCGCAAATATTATGTCCGTGAGTTCCAAAAACAATAATGCGATAAACAACGATGTAGCGTGCCACCGCTTATCGAGTCGCACAAAAAAGCGTTTGCCGTGCCCTTCATTGGTCACTGGCATGAAACGTTTAAACAGTCGGATGACAAAATTCTTTTCCGGTTCGATTTCCCTGTCCGGCGCAAACATCATCTTTGCGCCGGTGAGAATCAAGAATCCGCCGAAAACCCAGATGACCCAGTGGTACTGCATCAACACCGAACCCAGCGAAATGAAAATCGCGCGAAAGAAGAATGCGCCGATGATGCCGTAAAACAGCACCCGATGTTGATACATCGCCGGCACCGCAAAATAGGCGAAGATCACCACAAAGACAAAGATATTATCGACGGAAAGCGACTTTTCGATAATGTAACCGGTCAGAAATTCCAGCGATACCTGCGAAGCCGCAGCCGACGGGTCGAATCCCGGAATGCTCAGCAGACGCGCATCTTGCGGGAATCTCCACATCGCATACTTATAGAGCATGAAATTAAAGCCCATCGCCATCGTCACCCAGGCGATGCTCCAGGTGGTCGCCTCTTTGAATGACACGGCGTGGGCTTTGCGATGAAAAACGCCTAAATCCAAAACCAACAACAAGGCGACAAACCCCGTAAACACGGCGTAAAACCACCAGTAATCCGCAAACGGAAACAAGCTAACGTCCATCTCTCTTCTCCTCCACCTTAAAAATCTTCCAGCCCCTTGGCGAATCGGTTGCCGCCTTCATCAGTTTTTTATTGGTAAATCAAGTTAATTTTTATCAGGCAGCGACGCGCAAACCGGATTGCGCCAATCGCTCCAGACGTTCAACCCGCGCGTCGGTCGTCGGGTGGGTGCTGAACAGTTTGAGAAACCCACCGCCCGCAAACGGATTGATGATGAATAGATGCGCAGTCGCAGGCGTTCCCGCATGGATGGGAACTTCGCGACTCCAGGTTTCGATTTTTCTTAACGCGCGGGCAAGCGCCAGCGGATTGCCCGTGAGTTTCGCGCCCTCTTCATCGGCGATAAATTCACGCGAGCGCGAAATCGCCATCTGAATCATGCTAGCCGCAATCGGCGCGAGGATAATGCCAAGCAGTCCGCCAAGGGGGTTTCCGCCTTCTTCATCATCGCTTGAACTGCCGCCGAAAATGGCGCTCCACATCGCCATATCCGCAAGCATACTCAAAGCGCCGCCAAGCGCCGCCGCCACGGTCATAATCAAAGTGTCGCGGTTTTTAACGTGTCCGAGTTCATGCGCGATGACGCCCGCGAGTTCTTCAGGAGTGAGCAACCGCATCAACCCGACGGTCACTGCCACCGCCGCATTCTGCGGATTGCGACCTGTGGCAAAGGCGTTCGGCGGCGCTTCGGGAATGATGTAAACCTTGGGCATTGGCATTGCGGCGCGAGCGGTTAAATCGCGGACGATTTGGAAAAGCTCCGGCGCATCTTCGCGAGTGATTTCCTGCGCGCGATACATCCGCAAAACGATTTTGTCGGAAAACCAGTAAGCGCCGAAGTTCATTATCCCAGCCAAAGCGATAGCGATGATGAGGCCGGTTTGCCCGCCGAGCGCCTGCCCGATAAATAAAAACATGGCTGTCAGCACAGCCAGCAAAAACATAGTCTTCATTCTGTTCATACCCTTAAACCTCTTTTGCCCAAAATAAAAAGACCTTTTGCAGCACGTGCCGCAAAAGGTCTTGATCCGAAAAGCTTAAATTCGCTTTCGCTGATGAACCGGATTGCCTGGGCATTTATGGCAATCGTATTGACGGCTCAATCAGACTGGAGTGATCTACTCCCCTATTCGATTGTGAAATTTCACTATAAAAACTTTTTCATTATTCTGTCAATGATCACGCTGGGTTAAAAGACTCAACCGTTGGGGAATTACTTCTCTTGTTGAAAATCAATCTCTGGTGCAAACGAAATCCGATGAAATTCATGTCCATACTCCCATAAAGACAGGTGTTGGAGGTGCAGACGCCAATTCTCAATCACACCTTGCATTGGTTACACATGTTCTCAAAGAACAGACAGTCCATCACCTGGTATCGGCTCCGCTTATCCAAGCAATGACTGATAGCCTGACGCCAACCGTACGGATTAACTGCGGAGTCGTGTTGCAGAAAGTCTTTCTTGCGCTGATTTCAATCCCTGTATGGACGATGATAATTTTGTTATGGCCGTTTGATGCCTATGCAACATCAAAAGAAGTATTAAGCCATATAACCTGTAAAAGCCAGTTCAAAACGCGCATTAATCAAACGCGATTTTCGTGATAGATTTCGGTCAAATTAGGATTTCCTGCATATTTGACGGCGAGAAATAGCGGTTCGCAATTGAACGCTCTATTCATGAGATTTGGATGATGTCAATGGAATCAAGTTGATTCAAGAATTGTTCCACCATCCCATTTTCATCCGCCTTAGATACTCGCCATGCTTTCAGTTTTCACGGTGCTTGAGTATCCTCCTCAAGGAAGTATAAGGTTAACCGGTTTTCTGAACATTGAGTGAAAAATGAATCGATAGCTTGAGGGCAAATTTTCAACAATGCCAGGCAGGGCAAAGCAAGAAAGGCAATGGCATCCGAATGAGCGTAAACAAATTCTTGAAAATTGGTTTGGTGGCGTTGGGATGGACAGCGATTGGACTGCTTGCTGCCACCCGCCTCAAGTTAAGCTACGCCTATTCTAACAATCCGATAGCTTGGCGCGAAGCGCTGATTCTCGCATTTACAGACTGGTATGTCTGGGCTGCTCTCTCACCCGTAATCATCTGGTTAGCCAGACGTTTCCCATTTGAATCGCGAGGTTGGAGGCGCGGACTATTCGTCCAACTTCCGGCAAGCGTTTTTCTTTCGATTTTGAAGATGACCATTGAGTTCTCTGCGCGACGACAGCTTGCACCGAATTTCACTCAACGTTTCCCTAGTCTGGAATTCTCTTCAACATTATTCACCTTCTGGGCGATGGTTGGTGTTATCTATGCCTTCGAGTATTACCGCAAGTATCGGTTGCATGAGTTGAGAGCCTCGCAATTGGAAATCCAACTTTCGCAGGCGCAGTTGCAGGCGCTCAGAATGCAGTTGAATCCTCACTTCCTTTTCAATACGCTACACGCTATATCATCGCTGATGCGGAGGAATGTTGAGGAAGCAGACCGGATGATTGCTCACCTTAGCGATTTACTGCGACTTTCGCTTGAGCATACAGGGCAGCAGGAAGTGCCATTAAATCAGGAACTGGAATTTCTCAAACGCTATTTGGAGATTGAGCAAACACGCTTTCAGGAGCGGTTGCGAGTTTGTATGGAGATAGCACCAGAGACCCTGGATGCGCTTGTCCCCAATCTGATTCTACAACCGCTGGTTGAGAACGCAATTCGGCATGGCATCGCTCCCCGCGCAGCCCCTGGCACAGTTGAGGTTTTTGCCAGACGACAGGGGGAAACCCTCGAAATTCAGGTGCAGGACAATGGTTGTGGTTTGCAACATAACGATTCAAGTGGGCTGACAGAAGGGGTCGGATTGGCGAACACGCGAGCGCGGCTTATCCAGCTTTATGGTGCTGCGCAACATTTTGAGTTGAAAAATCGAACTGAAGGGGGGGTAACCGTCAAGCTAATCATTCCTTTTCGGCAGTGCAGCGCACAGATTGAAAAAGGCAACAGGTAAAGTAATGACAAAACTCCGGATATTGATTGTTGATGATGAATCTCTGGCGCGCGAGAAACTTGCAGTTCTACTCGCAGAGGATGCGGAGATTGACATTATAGGCGAGTGCAGTAACGGGCTGGCTGCGGTCGCTGCTATCGAAGAGCGCTCTCCCGATCTGATTTTCCTGGATGTACAAATGCCTGAACTGGATGGTTTTGGTGTGCTGGAAACCATTAAACCAGATACTCTACCATTCGTCATTTTCGTGACCGCATACGACCAGTACGCGCTACGCGCATTCGAGGTGCATGCGCTTGATTATTTGCTGAAGCCCTTTGACCGCGAACGATTTGAGAAGGCGCTTTACCGAGCAAAACGCCAGATCGAACGGGAACAAACGCGCAGCATCAACCACCAACTTGTCGAATTGCTGGCTGACCTCAAAGCGCGACCAAAATTGCTTGAACGGCTGGTGATTAAATCAGGTGGTCGGGTCTTTTTTCTACGGGTCGAGGAAATAGACTGGATTGAATCAGCAGCCAATTATGTCCAACTGCACGTCGGTCAAGAATCACACCTTCTACGCGAAACTATTAATTCACTGGCTGTCCGGCTCGACCCTGACAAATTTCTGCGCATTCATCGCTCGCTCATCGTCAATATCGAACGCATCAAGGAGTTGCTTCCCTGGTTTCACGGCAAATATACGATTGTAATGCGGGATGGCACACAGTTGACTTCAAGTCGAGGCTATCGTGAGCACCTGCAAAAACTACTGAATCAGTCAGGCTAATTTCCGCATGGGGGAGTTGATTGAAAAGATTTCCGACCAAGGTAGCATTCGGGAAAATGTTATCTTGGTCGGACACAATTTGCGCCTCTTACATTACCTTCCATCAACTTCAAAATGAACTTTGGAATGGATCACAACCATACGAGAGAGGGCATCATCCCGTTGCGGAATCATTTTGCCGAGTTGCGGATCTTTGACGAACTGCTGAAAAGCTTTCATACTCGGCCACTGGTTGAGAGCCATTACTTGAGGCATGAAATCGCCAGCGTAAGTTCCTATAGGCTGAAAATGCGCTAATGGTTTCACCCCGTATTTCATAGCGACGGGCATAGCCTGTTCAAAATACTCACTAAGTTGGTTAGCTTTTCCCGGCTTGATCCAAAGGGCAGCTAATTCGACGACATCACCTTCTTTAAGCGATACGCTTACGGACTGTTGCACACGGGTATGCGTATTGATTAGTTGTTCAAGCGCATCATCTCGCTCCGAAAAGTGGCTTTTCACTTCTGCGTCGTTGACGAAATTCCGAAAGGCTTCCTCGCTGGGCCATTCGTTTACAAAGAATAAGGAGGGATGTACATCACCGGCAAAAGTGCTCTCTGGAATAAAAGATACGACAGGGCGTACACCATATTTTATGGCAAGCGGAAAAACTCTGCCAAAATATCGCATCAATTGCTGCTGCTTTTCAGGTTTCACCCTGAGCATAGCAAACTCATACATCTTGTCTGCCTTGAACTCAATGGTTCGGTTTACAGGCACAACACACAGTGCAACCGGCTTCGCGCGAACCTTTTTGCTACTCTTTATTTTTCCATCATTCAAATTCTTGGTATTCCAAGCAACAGCAATATTAGCCCCAAACAGCAAAGATGCCGCTATCATCAAAGCAACATATATTTTCTTACTGACCATTTTTTCTCCTCTAAAGCCTCGCCGTTTCTGCGACGAGAAAAATTAAATATTACTTGAGACCGCCATAAAGCGACCCTTTCAGATTGTTCCGACCTATTGGGCATCAACCGTGTTTCAGTATGCTGCTGATACCCGAAACTTTGGACTGTTTCCCCTGTAAGTCAACGTCCTTGATTAGTTTCTGTTGTGAATTCAGCATTAGCTCAATTAGGTCGGAACAAAATTGCTTATGCCTCTGCGCTCAAAGAAAACGCACTTCAGCATTAGCCCAATTGGGTTGGAATCCTGCGAACTGCTCATTCACAGGCGGATTAGCAATGTGGTTGGCATAGTTGGTCAAGGTCTTAATCGCTATGCCAAAAATCACTTCGAGAATCTGTGCCTTAGTGAACCCGGAGTTGAGGAACAGTTCAAGCTCACTGTCGGTTACTAAACCGCGGCGGTCGAGAATTTCTTCTGCAAAGTGACGCAGAATTTCCAACCGCTGGTCAGTCAATCGCCGCCCCTGTTGCAGGTTTTCGATTTCATTCCGGTCGATGCCAAGCTTATTGGTTAACATACTGTGAGCTGCCGTACAGTACTCACACCGGTTTTTCACTGATACAGCAAGCAAGACGACTTGTCGCTCAATTGGCGACAGTGTCATCTCTTTGGCATCGAATGCGCTGATAGTTCCCAGCAAACCCCTGAGCACCGCCGGAGACTCCGCGAAGACCCCTGCGAGGTTGGGTAAAAATCCGTAGTTCTGTGCAATCATTGACAAGGTCTCCCTTGAACCAGCGGGAGCAGTGTTTAGATCATGGATTTGAAAGATCATTTCGATTTCTCCTAGAAATAATTTGGATTAGTCACCATCTGAGGCGACAAATTCTAGTTTTGGACAAGCTTGAACAGAACTTGACAGGAAGATACCAGTTTTGTACATTTGTGTCCAGTATTTTTTAGACAATATTGTCCAGATATTATTTTGGAGGTGGTGTAGTGGATGAAAAGGTGAGTGAGTCTTTGCAAAACAGAACCGGGCGACCGGTGGGTTTTGTACGTGAAGAAGCCGTCGAGGCAGCAATGAATCTGTTCTGGAGAAAGGGATTTCTAGCTGTTTCAGCAAAAGACTTAGCTGATGCAATGGGAATTCAGCGTTCGAGTTTTTATAACAGTTTCGGAAGTCGTGAAAGCCTGTTCAGTGAGGCGCTTCAACTTTATGCAACACAAACACCTGATGTGCCGCTCAGTAAACTGGAAACAGGTCAGCCTGTCATCCCTGTGTTAGTTAGGGTTATGCGCAAGATATGCCAGGTTCGAGCCGCTGACGCAGAAGCGCGCGGCTGTTTGGTTTGCAATAGTATCGCGGAATTGGTTGGCGTCGAAAATTCTATAGGTCCAATGCTTGAGGAACTTGTAGAAACTCAAGTGACAGTGCTTGAACAGTTGCTGCAACAAGCTATTCATCAAGGGGAGGTTGAACCTCTTGCAGACGTAAACACGGCTGCAAGAACTTTCGTTGCCTTTCTTATTGGATTGAATACGATTTCCAAAGTTATCCGTGAGGAGAAACAGTTGTGGACTATGTGTCGTGAATTTTTGCTGGGATTAGGAATCCCTAAGCCTGCTTTGGAAAACCTGAGAGACAACTGACAAGGCACATTTATTTCATTCCCATCGCTTAGTTGAATTAACGAGTAGCGAGATTTGCTTTAGGTTTTGCTCATCGCCTTCTTGCTTAGGAGATGAGACACCCTCGTTTTTTCGCTCATTACTCGAACTTTTTTCTTTGAAGGGGCAGATTTTAGTTGAACGCGAGTTAATTGGTTCGATAAGCCATACTGAGTCCAAACAACTGTCCCATAATTTCGGCAAATTGCCCCTTAAAGCTTGCACTCCATCCCAATTGAATGGCGGAGTCAAGCGCGCGCCGCTAGATTAGTGCTGACGAAAACTTAACATTACTTTGCAAACAAAGAGGGATTCGTATGATGCGAGAGAAGGTTACATCCCTTGTGGTAGAAGGAAACCGGCTTCTGGCAGAGGCATTTTTCCCGACAAAATTCTGTTGCTTAAAATTCGTAGAAGTCAACAGGCGACGACATTTCGACGGAACTGTCTCCCCCACTGAAACCGAACAATTTAAATCTTGAGGAGATTATACAATGCAAAAAAATACTATTAACCGCACACTCACCGGGCTTTTGCTCGTTTTGGTATGCCTCTTTTTGCTGAACAATCAAGCAATCATCACCGACGCTTCTGCGGCGATGAATAACTATCGAGAGGATCGGTTTATTGCTGAAATGCAGGCAACGCAGGCTGGCGGGACTCAAAACGCCAAGAATCCGTTGATAACGGCGCTTGAAAAGCAGATTGCCGGGCAAGAAAATAAACCCGCTGAACAGGTTTTCAAAAATATTCAACTGTTCAAAGGTATGCCTGCCGGACGCCTCCTGCGGGTAATGGAAGTGGCGTTTAATACCTCGCTTGGCGTCGACTGCGCGCATTGTCATATTCCTGACCAATGGGAAAAAGATGATAAAGAAGCGAAACAGACGACGCGCAAAATGTGGCAGTTCATGGGCAAGGTCAATGAGGAATTGAAACAAACTATTGGAAAAGGCTCCATCAATTGCACGACGTGCCATCGAGGACAAATCAAGCCTGCCACCAATATGCCAGCTACAAGGTGAGTTCTCAATTCAAAAGGGCTGCAAGACCAACTGGCAACTTCATGCTTTTGCATTGTGAAATAGCTCTCAAGGTTATCGTAAGAAGCGGGGGGAGTTTTACACTCCACTTGAGCCGGTAGTTTTCACTCGCGCAATCGGCTCACTCATGACCCTAAGCCGAGCCAACTGGCGTTCTGAAAAGAAAACTAGCACTCACGCGAAATCTGGAAGCAGGCATCGGAGAATAACGATGAAGCAAAAAAATGTAAATCAAGTTCTTCTTATAGGAATAGTAGTAATGCCTCTTTTCATTGTATTCCTTCTAAATCTGCCGGAGACAGGCGCGAAGTCTAAGGGGCAATGGTTATTCACTATGAGACCTAATGAGTCGGCGGGTTTAACAACACCCATGATATTTCAAAAAAATGGAAGGGGAATCGGCGGCACTGAAATTAGCGGCGGACCTTTGGCGTATCAAGAGACCGCCACCGAATTAAAAGTGAGTTGGGAGTTTGCAGGACCGGTTTTTCCGGCACAGTTTACCAGCGGACCTTCGACAATCATTTTGCGGGGAATGAAGGTGGGAGAGAATTCTATAATCGGCAACTTGGTGATTATCACCGATCAAGTTGATGAGAGTTCCCCAACCGGTTATGTAATGAAAAGCGGAACATTTACTGCCGTTCGCCAATAATATTGGGAATTTGATTCCTACAACTCACAGGCTTTCAGTGTAATAGGGTTAGGTTTCCTCTTAATGGCGTTTTTGGTTTTGGATGTTGAGCGCGTTTGAATTTCATCAAACTCCCGGTCTCAGTGATGCCAAAGTGTAATTGCTCTCGTGCTTGTTGAAAACCTCCGACAAGGAATTAAAGAAATGCAGAAGTAGATTCTCATCATAGGAGTGATTGTATGGGTTTTATATCCTCAAACCAGCGTGTGAAGCCTTACCTCCCGGATTCGCGTCTGTTGAGTGGCTTTGAACTTGCGCTGGGCGCTGCCATTGTGATTGGGTACAACGTTTTCCATGTAATTCCGAACGAAGTGCCGATTCTCGTCGTGCTGGGGCTGTTATCGGTGCGCCTGCGCAATGGCGGATTTTCGGCGTTGGGGTTCAAGCGACCCGATTCCTGGAAGCGCGTGATTCTGATTGCGCTGGGCGCGGCGGCGTTGAGAATTGCGCTTGCCGCAATTGTCATTGACCCGCTCACCGAGCGAATCTGGCCTCCGGCAGTAGCTCCCGCCGGGGTTGATGCGATCACAGGCAACCCGCTGGAGGCGCTGCGCTGGTTGGCTATCGTCTGGAGCTTCGCCGCGTTCGGCGAAGAGATCGTCTATCGCGGCTATTTGCTCACCCGCGCCGCCGACCTAGGTCAACGAACCAAGGTTGCCTATTGGGCGGGAATGATCTTGGTCTCCGTTCTATTCGGGATTGGACATTATTACAAAGGGCCTGCGGGAATGGTGGATTCCGGCTTTGCAGGTTTGATGTTTGGTATAGCCTATCTATTCTCAGGCCGCAATCTCTGGGCCAGCATTCTGGCACATGGATTAGTGGATTCGTTTGGAGTCGTGATGCTGTACTTCGGACTGGCTTCTTGATTGGCAATAAATCTGCCGCAAAAAATCACAAGCTTGCGTTAGTGGAGCATCCGGTCGTTTCGTCTTAGGAGACGATCAATGCCGGAAAACACAGCATCGCACACGGATTTTTCTTGCCGCTTTCCGGTCGCACAAAAGAGCAACGCGCCGAGCTGTTCCGCGAATTCGCCGCCAACAATCTGGCAGTCGTCCCGACGCTGATTGTCGGTGAAGCCCTGCTGACTCCTTATGACAAAGTGGCCGAGGTGGTTGCGGACAGAGAAGGAAAGATTGAGGCGCGCAGAAAGTACCTTTCCGGCTACTTGATAGAAGACTGGCGCGAACAACTCGCGGAGAAGAAGGAAATGAAGCTCGACTTGACGAAGTTGATAGCAGAGCGGTTGCGCGACATGCGCGAGATGCGCGAAGCAGGAGTCCGACTGATGCCCGGCACGGATGCGGCAGTGCTGCTGATTTTCCCCGGCTTCAGTTTGCATGATGAACTGCGATTGTTTGTTGAGCAGATCGGCATGACCCCGATGGAAGCCATCATCAACGCGACTCGCTGTCCGGCGGAATTTTTCGGAATGGCGGATTCACTTGGAACTATCGAAGCGGGAAAAATCGCCGACCTGGTTCTGCTCGAAGCCAGTCCGCTTGAAAACATCAACCATACGCAAAAAATCGCGGCGGTTATGGTCAATGGCAAATACTATGCGAAACAAACCCTGGCAAGGATGATGGCGGATGTTGAGTCCGCTACGAGCAAGAAATAGGTTGACATTATTCCGAAGCGGCTCGCAGCGATCCGTGCCTCTGAGCGATCACTTGTGGGCATTACGATCTTCTTGAATCAAGGGGAGTTTGCTGGCAGAGGCAAGAAGCGAAACTCTTTTGGAGAGGGTATATGACAAAGGTTTTCCTCATATTTTGTGTTGCGTGGCTTTTTGCCATGCCAATCTCTTCGCCCAGGGGGCAACAGCCCGCTACCGAAAGTCCGGTCAGAGCATTGACTCTGCGAATTGAAAAAAGAATAGTTGAGATCGACCCGGCCCATGAACCCAAAATCTTTGGAGATAGCCAGAGCCTCCTCGAGTCATGCTGGTATGTCACTGACAACAACATCGGGCTGGCAAAATGGAGCCAGGAACTGTCGTCCGAATCATACTTGCTATTAGCTTATGCAAAACCTATCGAAATATCTCCGATGCCGCATCAAAACATTCGTGTGTCGGAGTTTCTCTGGTTACTTCCGGGACGCATTCTTGTTCGGGATAAGGATCGAGTTGTAGCAATCGATAAATGCGATGGGTACAAGCTGCTCAGGCTGATTTGCAGATCAAGCCTTTCTGAGTATTTGCCGGAGAGTTATAAAGGAAATTGTCGCCTTCTGTAATTGCCGAAATGACATTGCTACGTCTTTCCAGTCAAGTGAGCCTACCGACTGTACAGCGTTGGCTTGCAGGCTGAACGCGAGTCTGTCGATAGTCAGTGTCAAGATTGTGTGAGTAAGCAAAACCGATATTTAATGAGGGTCGAATGAAGCGCAATAATTTGCATAGTTGGAGAGTTCACTTAATTCATGATCATCATGGCTAGTGTAATGGCGTCAAAGCCCGGCGTGGTCAAGAAAAGGGAAGATCGATTGAACTTTCGCGAAATTCCAATCGCAGAGATATGGAAGTGCCTCATCTCATTCGCCCTGGTTCCTGCTCTTACTGTGCAAGCGCGGTGCCAGCAAACGGGCTACGCGGTTGTCAAAGAGGCGAATGTCAAGATTCCCATGCGCGACGGGATTCGCCTCGCAGCAAACATTCTCCGGCCGGACGTGCATGGTCGCTTTCCCGCCATACGGTCGCGCACGCCTTATGGCAAGACCGAGATGCAATTTCTGGCGGAAGTGGAAAATCGCCAGTACCAAATGAGTTAGGGCTGACCTTGGGCGGTTGGAGTGGAGAGCTTGTGAGGCTGAGAGCGATTTATCTTTCGAGAAAGCATTGAGGATGGCGTAGGCATTTCGAGTATATCGTTAGGAGGCATAACGGAGATGGGCAAAAAGCCGACACTAAGATGGCTTGCTGTGATAGCGCTTTTGCTCCCTACCCCAGCGACTACTGTGAAGTGTACCTACGAGACCAAACAGCAGAACCCCATAACCGATGCAATGCTGCTGAGTGCTGACGATAAAGCGGAGATCGCTGAGACGTTTCGTTTACAGAGGGAATTGGGTGATCAGGTGTGGCCTGGGCTGAGCCGAGCCAACATTCCGGTCATTCTTTTCAACGAAAGCTATGAATTTCTAGTCGGCGAAAGGAATCCACCACCGCCCTGGACGGTTGTTGAAGGGGATGCCTTCAATGGGAAGCTCTATCACCGCCGCAAAGCTAACGAGCCACAAGCCTTCCCTGTGCAGGTTGGCAAACGGTGGGCTGGCAGCTTAACCCTGCTTGATTTGATAAATCGTAGGTCTCCATTGAAGCTCAGCCGCGACTTTCATGTCGCGCTTCTCCTTCATGAAATGTTCCATGCTTTTCAAGCCGGACAGGCTTCGGATCGCTTTAAGCAGGCGACGAAAGTTTATTCCGCAGAAGCTCGCTATCCGAGTAGGGATGATAAATTTGCGGCTGAGTGGGACAGAGAGGGAAGCTTGCTGGCAGCGGCGCTCAAAGCTACAGATAAGATGAGGGTTCGTCTCGCCGTCCGTGAATTTCTACAAGTGCGCGATGCGCGCCGGGCGCGCGCCGCTCTGAGTCCTGATCTGCTTGCCTTTGAACGTGAACTGGAATGGTTGGAGGGGTTAGCGAAATACGCGGAGATCCGGTTTTACGAACTTGCGGCGGCGCGCGCAGGCGACCCAAGGTATTCAAGCTATCGCCCGGAACTGTCTTATTGGCGATGGGATTTCATAAGGCTAGAGAAGCAACTGGGGCGACAGGAGGGAGACTTGCGCTTCTATCTCAGCGGCATGGCTCAGGCGCGGCTGCTTGATGGACTCGGTTCTAAGTGGAAAAAGAAGTTGATGCGCGGTGGTGTTTATCTGGAAGAGTTACTGCGCACCTCTATCGGATCAGGTGTAAAGTGATGCTTTTCCCCTCAAGAATTATAACTCACCAAGAATTCTAAAAGGGCTTGTATAGGAAACGTTCTGTGTTGAAAAGTCGAGCGACAATCTTGAAGAAATGCAAGATGCACTTGGGCACAAGAACATCTTGCTGACACGGATTCACGGGCGATGAATTTTAGTGAAATGTGACATCTATCGCAGAGAATTTAAAACCTGTTGCGCAATAAGTGCTTCAAGCACTTCTCCACAGTATGATGTAGTCTTTGAAAAATCAAAATCGCAATATGTTGGGTATGAGCCTCACTTGCAACAAAACTTTTGCAAATCGCTTGCCATTGATAAAAGTCAGTTGGAAAATTCTTCCGCCAAAGTTTCCGGCAGGTTTTTATCTTTTTTCCTTTGACGGTTGCGCCAACGATCAAGGCGTGAAGCGAAGGGATGAATCACCGGATGCTCTTTGCCAAGCAATGAAGCAGCAGCAATAAAACATGGAATACAAGGCAAAATCGGAATAACCGCACCGACCACGCCTAAAAATATTAGCCCGAACCCGCTGATGGTTTTTAATTTTTCTGACAATTATTTTCCCCCGTATAGCAAAAGCCTGTACGCATTGATTGATTATTTGTTCTATCACTTTTAATTGACCGAGTGAGTATCCGTGATGGCATCGCCAACCGTCAACCTTGCGCCATTGAGAAAATCTCTGGCAGGAATGCGACGTTTGCCTTCGATCTGCACTTCGCCAATGTGTAAAAACGTTTGCCTGCCGCAAGCGATAACGAATCCCTGTTTATCAATTGCAGTGATTGTTGCGAATGGAGTTGTGGCATTCAAATTTGCTGAATCGTTGCTAATTGGAGATTCATCTGCTTGCCATAAAAACAATCGCGCGCCGCGAAACATCGTATAGGTCGCAGGCCAAGGCTGAAAGGCGCGCACCCGACAAGCGATTTCTCGCGCCGACATCTGCCAGTCAATCAACCCATCTTCGCGTTTTAAAATCGGCGCATAGGTTGCCGCCGCTTCGTCTTGCGGCTCCGGCATGATTTCGCCGCGTTCAATGCGCGGCAGGGTTTCCGATAACAACGCCGCGCCGAGTTCGGCAAGTCGCGCAGTGAGTTCGACAGCAGTTTCCGTTTCACCAATCGGGGTTGCGCATTTAGCGAACATTGCGCCGGTATCCAGTCCCACATCCATCTGCATAATCGTCACGCCGGTTTCCCACTCGCCGTTGGCAATCGCCCAGTTAATCGGCGCCGCGCCTCGGTATTTCGGCAATAGCGAG
The DNA here is from genome assembly GCA_040754075.1 of Acidobacteriota bacterium. Lineage (NCBI taxonomy): Bacteria > Pseudomonadati > Acidobacteriota > Acidobacteriota bacterium. The sequence goes on along the minus strand of JBFMDH010000028.1, from coordinate 4,566 downwards.
GCGTGAACATTGATGCAACCGAGTCGCGGAATGCGCAGCATCCATTCGGGCAAAATTTTTCCGTAAGCCGCCACTACGCAAGCATCCGGCGCGAGCCGTTCAAACACCGCCCGCGCCTCTTCATTGGTTTTGATTTTCGCCGGTTGATAGACCATCAACTGATGTTCAAGCGCAAAGCTTTTCACAGGCGGCGCGTGCAGATGTTTACCGCGCCCGGCGGGTTTATCGGGTTGTGTAAATACCGCCGCGATGTCGTGCCCATCGCTTAGGAGTCGCGCTAAACTCGGCACCGCAAATTCCGGCGTTCCCATAAAAATCAATCGCATAGTTTCATTGATAAACGCATTGCCTGAGTTTTTCAATCAAGATTTAGCGACCGACGATAACCGGATGATTCAAACCGCAAAAAGTGAAGAGATGGTTTTGATTTAAATGCTCTCGCTGAAAGTGCGGTCTCGCAAATGCAAAGCAAATGATTGGCGCGGGTATTTTAAGTTCGGATGAATCTCTTGATCGCCGCTTCACCCTTTCAGTTTTCTCTCTGTGCCGGCGGCGACGCTCTGGCACTCTTCTTGCCTCTTAATTTTTCCGGTTGGCGAGGAGTGATTTAGCGTTATGACCGTAAGTGAAACAGTATCGGAAAGAAAGATTTTTTTCTTTCCTCTCTTCGAGTGGTTCGGCGAGGTAGGAAAATTTTGTTTGCAATTCGTAAAAGCAGCGGTGACGCCGCCCTACGAAGGACGCGAATTGCTGCGTCAAATGGATGAAATCGGAGCAAAATCCCTGCCGCTTGTGGCGTTGGCGGGCGCAGCAATCGGCGTGGTGTTGTCTCTGCATACACGTGACAGTTTGATTCAGTTTGGCGCGAAGTCGGTATTACCGGCGCTCATTATCATCTCCATCGTCAAAGAGAGTGGGCCGATTATCACCGCTCTGGTAGTCAGCGGGCGCGTGGGTGCAGGCATCGGCGCGGAGTTAGGCTCTATGAAAGTCACCGAACAGATTGATGCCATCGAAGCCTCGGCGGTCAACCCTTACAAGTTTCTGGCAGCGACGCGCATCATTGCCTGCATGTTGATGCTGCCCCTGCTGACCATTGTGGCGGATTTCTGCGGCATCCTCACCGGCTGGTTGGTGAATGCGCTTGCCGAACCGACGCCATTCAAACTCTTTCTCAACTACGGTCTCGCGCAAGCGGATTTCGCAGACTTTTTGCCATCGACTTTCAAGACCATTGTCTTTGGCTTCATCATCGGGGTGATTGGATGTTTCCAGGGGATGCATGCCAAAGGTGGAACTGCCGGTGTGGGTCGCGCCTCGACGAGCGCCGTCGTGCTGGCTTCACTGTTTGTGATTTTAGCCGATGTGATATTGGTGCGATTGATTATTACGTTTTTCCCGGAGTGATGATGGAAAGCGCCCATTACAAACCCGCGATTCATGTGCAATCGCTGAGCAAATCATTTGGCGAGCAAAAGGTGTTAAACCGCCTTGACCTTGAAGTCGCGCGGGGCGAGACCTTGACGGTGCTGGGTCGCAGTGGCACGGGCAAAAGTGTGTTGCTCAAATTGATTATCGGTTTGCAAAAACCTGACGATGGAGAAATCGAAATCAACGGTGAAGCAATCACCAAATTATCGCTCGACAAATTGAATGCGGTGCGTAAAACCATGGGCTTTCTCTTTCAACAGGCGGCGCTTTATGACTCGTTGACCGTAGAAGCGAATGTCGCTTTTCCTCTGCAACGCCACACGCGAATGAGCGAACGCGAGCGTCGTGACCGCGCCCGCCAGTTGCTTGCCCGCGTCGGCATGGATGACGCTGTAAACAAGATGCCCGGCGACCTTTCAGGCGGCATGAAGAAACGTGTTGGGCTGGCGCGGGCGCTTGCCCTCGACCCCAAAATCATGCTGCTGGATGAGCCGACGGCGGGACTTGACCCGATAACCGCTGACGAAATCAATCAACTCATTCGCGACTTGCAGCAAGAGCGGCAAATCTCTTCGATAGTGGTCACCCACGATATGCGCAGTGTGAAGGTTGTTGCCGACCGCATCGCTATGCTCAATGAGGGCCGCATCATCATCGAAGGAACTTTTGAGGACTTGAAGCAAAGTGACCATCCGATGATCGCGAAATTTATGCAAGAGTCCGGGGAGGTGAGTTGATATGTCCAGCACGATGCGTCTTGGCGCGTTTATTCTCACCGCGTTAATCGTTTTCGCGGTGATGGTCTTTTGGATAGGCGACCGGCGATTTCTTTTCAGCCGCACCTATCGCATCAGCGCCCCATTCGATAATGTCGCGGGACTTGATGAAGGTGCGCCGGTGCGCGCCGGCGGCGTGCGCATCGGCACGGTTGAAAAGATTTTTCTGCCGCGCCGTCCTGACGATAAAGTGAAAATCGAGATGGAGCTTGAAAACAGCACCCGCGAGGTGATTAAGCAAGATTCCATCGCCTCGATAGAAACCGAAGGGCTGCTCGGCAGCAAATACGTCGCCATCTCTTTCGGTTCCGAGGAGAGCGAATCGGTGCGCGATGGCGAAGCGATTGCGAGCCGACCGCCACTCGATTATGCCGATGTGGCAAAGAAAGCCAGCGACATGCTGGATTCAGCAAAAGAGGCGATTGATTCGTCGAAAGTCGCCATTGGCAATATCAACGACATGAGCGGCGATTTGCGCTCCATTACCGGCAAAATTGACAATGGGCAAGGAACCATTGGCGCGATGGTGAATGACCAAACCCTGTATCGCAACCTCAACAGCACCATCGGACAGGCAATGGCAGGCGTGACTTCCTTTCAGGAAAATATGGAAGCCCTCAAGCACAACTTTTTCCTCAAGGGCTTTTTCAAAAAGCGGGGTTATTTCGACTCGTCCGAGTTGACCAGGCATCTGGTCGCTAAACTTCCCGCCCGCGCCCCGCAACAGAAATTCACTTTCGCGGGCAAAGACCTTTTCGATAAGACCGACACGGCGAAATTCAGGAAAGAGAAATTGCTGAATCAAGTCGGCAGCTATCTCGAAAGCAATCCTTTCGGACTGGCAGTCATCGTGGCACAGACCAGTTTGGCAGGCTCGAAGGAAGATAACCTGATTCTGTCGCAGGCGCGGGCGATGGTCGTGCGGCAATATCTGGCGCAAAAATTCAGAGTGGATGATGCGCGAATCAAAACTCTGGGAATGGGTGAAGCGGGGCAAACCACGGTGGATAGAGGCGGACAGGTATCCGTAGTGATCTATCCGGGCGGCGGCAACCAACATTCCATCGCGGCAAAAAACCGTTGATAGAAAATCAACTTTCGGAGGTGCGTTATGAAAAAGAACGTGAGCAAATTTCTCACGAAGATTGCTAAGAAAGAGCGAAACCTGACCATACCTGAAATTGCTTTGATTGGTGGCACACGCGCGGCGCTTGGCGCGGGCGTCGGGCTGCTGCTTGCCGGTAAACTCAATGACAATCCCCGCAGAGCCGTTGGCATGACGCTCTTTCTGGTCGGCGCTTTGAGTACCATTCCCATCGTTAGAAATGTGCTTGCCAAGAGCAAATAAGCTACAGGTGAGCCTGCTTTAATTGGAATCGAGGAACTGATGGCGGTGAGTTTTGAAGAAGAGGAAGGCGACCGGAAAACCGATATGCAGGTCTGGCTCGGCATGGTCGAAAGTCTCTGCAAGGGGTTCGGCTGGGCGGCAGATGAACTGCCGATTGAGATGATTCAGACTCACATCTCCATCATCTTGCTCGGTAAGCGACAGGCGCTGAAGTTGAAAAAACCTGTGGATTTCGGCTTTTTAGATTACACGACGCTGGCAAAACGTCACCGCGCCTGCGAAGCCGAAATCAATTTGAATCGTCGGCTTTGCCCGAATACCTACCTTGCCGTACAACCGATTGTCGAGGTGAACGGACAGCCGCAACTCGCCAATGCCGGACACATTATTGATTATGGTGTGTTGATGAAGCGACTCCCCGGCGAACGCATGCTTGATCAGATGCTGCTAAAGAATGAGGTTTCTGAATCCCTGATGGCTCGCGTCGCAGAGCGCCTCAGCGCCTTTCATCGGGAAGCACGGCGCGGCAGTGAGGTCGATTTTTATGGCGGCGCGGCAGTGATTCGGCGTAACTGGGAAGAGAACTTCACCCAAACCATTCCTTATGTCGAGCGCACCGTTGCAACCGCGGAATTCGATCTGATTCGCAATCGGGTTGCGGATTGGCTTGAAGATTTTGATAGGTTGTTTAACAAACGTGTGCGGGAAGGACGAATCTGCGACGGGCATGGCGATTTGCGTTCCGAGAGCATCTGCATCACCAATGGCATATGCATTTTCGACTGCATAGAGTTTAACGACCGTTTCCGATGTGCAGACGTTGCCAGCGAAGTCGCGTTTCTGGCGATGGATTTGGATGCGCGCGGCAGACCCGATCTCGGTTACTATAGCTTTCAAGAAAATGATATTTCAAAAACACGCGCTCAGGCAGCCCAAGCCAGTTCCTCTGGTAGGCTGCACAACGACAAAATCGCTTGTGGCGCTTGCGCGAATTTGCTCAGTGCCTGCTCG